>JANXRT010000491.1 GCA_025356735.1 Acetobacteraceae bacterium
CGCCGTCCGACCCGTGAGGGAAATGGTTTCGCCTGAATTTGTCGTCTCGGCGGGCGGTGGTGCAAAACGTCGGATCGTTCGGCATCGCAATGGTTGAGAAAAGCATTTACGATGCGTCTTTTCGAATTAGTTTGACCTTTATCACAGTTCTGGAAATAAGAAGAGAAATTTGTTTCGATAAATAAATGTTAATCATTGCAATCGTCACCAATGGTACGCGATGCCGGACCCGGAACGCGCGGGAACACGGCGACGGGACTGCCGTGGGCCTTGCTGACGCAAGGGCTTGGAGCCCTCCCGCCCCGCCCCATATTCGAAGCATGCCGGATTTTGTACCTTGGATACCCAAGCGCGTGCTGGTGACGCCGTCGGCGCTAGGGTGGGCGCATGGCGCGGCGATGGTGGAGCGCGCGGCCTTGCTCGGGTCTGAGATCGTGCGGCTGAAGGCGGATCGGCTGGCCGGGCTGCCGGATGTCTACCGCGACGCCAAGGCAACGCTGGCCGTGGTGGTGGTGGCGCCGCCCGGACGGCGGCGGCTGGAGCCGATTCCGCCGAGTGCCGACTGGCGGTTCGACTTCGCTGAGGGCTGCCCGGCGCATTGCCAGTACTGCTACCTGGCAGGCTCGCTCGGCGGGCCGCCGATCGTGCGCGCCTATGCCAATTTACCGGAAATACTGGGCGAGCTGGCGGGTGCAGTGGGCCACGGGACCATCACGTCGGCGTCGGCGGAACGCGCCGGCGAGGGCACGACGTTCGAGTGCTCGTGCTACACCGATCCGCTTGGCATCGAGCACCTGACCGGCGGGCTGGCCGCCTGCATCTCGCATTTCGGCGCCTGGAACGAGCCCGTGCAATTGCGCTTCACGACCAAGTTCGCGCGGGTGGAGCCGCTGCTTGAGCTCAACCATGGCGGGCGGACGCGGGTACGATTCTCGGTCAATGCGCACGGCGCGGAACGCTTCGAGGGCGGGGCGCCGCGAATGCCGGAGCGGTTGGCGGCGCTGCGGCGGGTCGCTCAGGCCGGCTATCCGGTCGGCATCACTGTGGCGCCGATCTTGCCGGTTTCGGACTGGGCGGAGGCGTACGACCGGCTGATGGCGGATGTTGCCGCGGCGCTGGATGGAATTGCCGATGTTGACCTGACGGCCGAGCTGATCACGCACCGGTTCACGCCGAAATCGAAGGAGGTGCTGCAGGGCTGGTATCCCGGCAGCAAGCTCGAAATGGACGAGGCGGCGCGGGTGCGGAAGCTGACGAAGTTCGGCTCCGTGAAGTGGGTGCTGCCGCGGCCGCAGATGACCGAGATGCGCAATCGGATCGAGGGCACGTTGCGGCGGTGGCTGCCGCAGGCCCGGCTGCTCTACTGGACGTGACCGGGCAGGCCGGGCCATGCTGGTCCCAAAGAAAATCAGGTCAAAAGGAGCCCGTCCAATGAACGCGCCACGCAACTCGCTCTATCGCCATATCGAGGCCCACCGCATCGCGGGTTCGCTCGGTGCCGAGATCACCGGCGTCGATCTTTCGCAGGATCTGCCCGACGAGGTCACGCGCGAGATCAACGCGGCGCTGCTCGACAACCAGGTGATCTTCTTCCGCGACCAGAGTTTGTCGCCGGAGAACCAGCTCGATTTCGCGCGCAGATGGGGCACGCTGCACCAGCATCCGTTCATGAAGGGCATGGACGCCTATCCGGACATTCTGGAAATTCGAAAAACCCCGGCCGACAAGAAGAACTTCGGCGGCTCGTGGCACTCCGATCAGATGTTCATGGACAAGCCGGCGATGGGCACGATCCTGTATGCCAAGGAAGTCCCGAGCGTCGGCGGCGACACGATGTGGACCAACCTGTACCTGGCCTACGAGGCGCTGTCGGACGGCATGAAAGCGATGCTCGCCGACCTTCGCGGCGTCAGCGTCGGCGACCACTTCAAGGGCCATGACGGCAAGTCGAGGAAGGACTTCTATGCCGACAAGCTCTCGATGCAAGTGCGCGATCCGGGCGACATCCAGACCACCAACGCGCACCCGCTGGTCCGAACCCATCCCGAAACCGGCCGCCGCGCGCTGTATGTCGGCGGGCATGTCCAGGGCATCGAAGGCTGGCATCCGGATGAAAGCCAGCCGCTGCTGGATTTCCTGATGCGGCATTCCGTAAAACCGGAATTCACCTGCCGCTTTCGCTGGGAAACCGGATCGTTGGCGTTCTGGGACAATCGCTGCACGCAGCATTACGCGATCAACGACTATCCTTCCGAAACGCGCGTGATGCACCGCATTACCGTGTCTGGCGACGCGCCTTACTAAGCATGGGGCTCTGCCCCATACCCCGCCGGGGTAGCGCCCCGGGGCGCATCCTTTAAGGCGGGGGGGATACAAGGGGCGACGGCCCCTTGGCGGGTTTGGGCAGAGCCCAAGCTTTCTTACTGCCTACGGCGTTCAGTAGCCCATCGGTTCCGCTTCGGCGGGGACCCAGCGGCCGTTCTTGATGACGGCCAGGAACGACTGGGTCGAGGCATGGTGGTTGGTGGCGCTGAGGTTAGCCGGCGGGTTGTTGAAGATATCGACGTAGTTGTTGGTGGCTTCCAGGGCACGGATGAAGCTGTCAGTGGTGAGGTCGCGTCCGGCGCGTTCAAGGGCGGCGATGACCATCGAGGCGGCGGAGTAGCCGACCTCGCCCAGGAAGTTCGGATCGCGGCCGTTCTTGGCGCGGAAGGCCTTGGAGAACGCCTGCACGGCCGGGCGCGGATCGTCGGGGTAGGCGTAGAGGCCGGGGGTCATGGAGTAGAAGCCGTCGCCGACGTTGCCGGGCGCCTCGGCGATGGCGGTGTCGTAGGAGGCGAACTGGCCGACGAGGTCGACGTCCCAGCCCATCTTCTTGACGGTGGAGATGATCAGGGTGGAATCGCGCACGATGCTGCCCATGACGATCAGGTCGCATTTGGCGTCCTGCAGGCGGATCAGCAGGGCGTTGAAGTCGGTGTCGGTCGGCTTGTGCACGGTTTGGGCGGCGAGGGTCATTTTCATGGCCGTCAGCTGCTCGGTGGCGCCGGCGAGCACGTCGCGGCCGAAGTCGCTGTCCTGGGTCATGGCGCAGACGATCTTTTTCCCCTTTTTCTCGACAAAGTATTTCACGCCGGCGCGCATCTCGTCATAGTACGAGGCGACCTGGCCGAATTTCATGCGGTTGAAGGGTTCATACATCGAGCGGGCGGCGGTGAGGGGAAACACGTTCGGCACCCCCTTTTCGATCTGCGCCGGCATGTTGGCGTTGTTCATCGGCGTGCCGCCGTTGTTGACCATGATGAAGACGTTGTCGCTGTTCAGCATCTTGTTCATCGCCTGGACGGCGCGCGGCACCTGGTACTGGTTGTCCTCGACGATGTATTTGATCTTGCGGCCGTGTATGCCGCCTTTCGCGTTGATGTCGTCGTAGGCCAGGCGGTTGGCGAAGCTGTTGTTGACGCCCTGCACCGCGGTCACGCCAGACAGGTCGGTTATGGTGCCGATGACGATCTCGGTGTCGGTGACGCCGCGCACGGCGTCGGCGGCGAGGGACGGGAACGTTCCGGCGGCGATCATCGCGGTGGCCAGCAGCAACTGCTTCATCATGGGCGTTTCCTCCGTGTTTGTCCGCGCGGTCGGGCGGTTGGCGCGAAGGCTAGCCTTGCCCGGGGTTTGCCGACAAGCTGGCCCGATCAACGAGGGGGCTTGTGGCATGGGTTTCGACTTTTCCGGCAAACGCGCGATCGTCTGCGGCGGCAGCCGGGGCATCGGGCGCTCGATCGCGCTGGCGTTCGCCGCGGCGGGTGCGGCGGTTTCGATCTGCGCGCGCGGCGCCGAGGCGCTGGAGGCGACACGGCGGGAGCTGGAGGCGCATGGCGGCAAGGTCCATGCGGCGGCGTGTGACCTGGGCGATGCCGGGCAGATCGCCGGCTACGTCGCGGACGCGGCGGCGGCGCTTGGCGGGATTGATATGCTGGTCAACAACGCTTCGGGGTTCGGGTCGAGCGATGACGAGGCCGGATGGGCGGCGTCGTTCTCGATCGACATGATGGCGACGGTGCGCGCCAGCCAGGCGGCGGTGCCTTACCTCGGTAAGCAGCCCGGCAGTTCGATCGTGAATATTTCCTCGATCTCGGCGCTGCGGGCTTCGACGCGGACGCCTCCGTACGGCGCGATCAAGGCGGCGGTGAGCCACTACACCGGCTCGCAGGCGGCGATGCTGGCGGGGCGGGGCATTCGGGTGAACGCAGTGGCGCCGGGCTCGATCGAGTTTCCCGGCGGAATGTGGGAACAGCGGAAGACAAGCGCGCCGCAGGTCTATAACGCCGTGCTCGCCAGCATTCCGTTCGGGCGGCTCGGCAGGCCGGAGGAGATCGCCGCGACCGTGTTGTTCCTGGCCTCGCCGATGGCATCGTGGATCACCGGGCAGTCGATCGTGGTGGATGGCGGCCAGCTGCTCTAACGAATGCGCCCCGGGGCGCTCCCCGGCGGGGTTTGGGGCAGCGCCCCATGCTTCCTAGCTTCTCAATAGTCCGGAGACTGGCGATGCCGCCTCGCTGCCGGGGAACACGGCGGCCAGTGCTTTCGCGTTGAGCCCAAGGTGAGCCGCGAGCATCCCTTTGGCGACGGAGCGCAGGTCCGTGGTCGGCTGCAGGTCGCGATCGTCTAGCAGTCGGCCGGCGCCAAGGCCGGGCCAGTCGCCAAGCACGCGGCCGCCGGCGATGGCGCCGCCGAGCGCGAAGGCGACGGTGCCGGTGCCGTGGTCGGTGCCTTTGGTGCCGTTGGTGCGGACGGTGCGGCCGAACTCGGTCATCACCAATATGGCGGTTTTCGACCAGGCGGGGCCGAGGGCGGCTTTGAGGGCGGCGAGGCCGGTGTCGAGCTGGCGGAGGGGGAATTCGAGGCGGTTGGTCTGGGCGGCGTGGGTGTCCCAGCCGCCGAGTTCCATGGCGGCGATGCGTGGGCCGTCCGGGCGGGCGAGCATTTTTCCCGCTTCGGCGGCGAGGGCGGGGAAGGCGTAGCGGGCGTTGTCCTTTGTGTCGCCGGTGTTCATGCCGGCGGCGAAGCCGCGCTCACGCAGGCCGGCGGCGATGGCGGGGCCGGTGACGGGGTCGGTGTGATGCAGCTCGGCGATGCGGGCGTAGAGCTCGGGCGAGGGGGTGGCGAAGCTGGTCGGTGCCCAGCTGCCGACGGGGGCGGGGCCGCGCAGCAGCAGCGGCACGGCGACACCGACCGCGAAGGCTTCATCGACCGGGCCGGTTGAGGTGGGCAGCGCGGCGACGACGCGGTTGAGCCAGCCGGTGGTGAGGCGTTGGCTGGCGCCGCTTTCGAGGTAATCCTGCGCCTCGAAATGGCTGCGGCTGCGGTAGGCGCCGGCGACGGCGTGCAGCACCGCGAGGTCGCCGTCCTTGTACATCGCGTGGAAGTTGGCCAGCGCCGGGTGGAGGCCGAAGTAGCCGCCGAGGTCGAGCAGGCCCTTTTCTTGCCCGGGGCCGGGGGGAAGCAGGTCGCCGCGCAGTCCGGCGAGGGCTGGGTCGCCGTAGGGCACCACGGCGGACAGGCCGTCCATGGCACCGCGCAGGATGACGACGACAAAGCGCTGGTCGGTGGGGGCTGCGGCGAGGGCGAGGCTGGCGCGCCCGAGGGTTACGCTGCCGGCGAGGCCGAGCAGGGCGGCGCGGCGGGTGAGGATCATCGTCTCTGGAACTCCGGTGAGGCGAGCAGCAGGGCGAGGGCGTCGCGGCGCGAGCCGGCCCGGCGCATGTCGTCGCGCGTCGATGCCCGCAGCAGCGGCCCGAGGCTGGCGGTCGCGATGGCTTCGGGGTCCTGGTCGCCGGCGCGGGCGGATACCGCGTAGCTCCAGTCGATGCGGCGCAGCATCGCCTCCGGTGCGGCCCAGTCGGCGGCGCGGTCGGGCCAGCCGTTGGGCGCCGGGGCAGACTGGAACGGCTGGCCGAGCCCGGCCAGCACCGCGATCATCGGCGGCCGGTTGTTTTCCGGCAGGTCGAGGGCGCGGACGACGGAAACCACGAATTCCTGGGGGCGGCGGAGCTTGGTGCCGGGGGTCCAGGCGGCCTCGATGCCGATCAGCGCCTGGGCGGCGGCGCCGAGATTGCCGCCGGTGTCGCGCAGCGCGGCCTCGATCCGGCGGATGGCGGCGTCCGGTGGGTCGTCGGCGATATAGTGGCGGGCGAGGGCGGTTGCCAGCGCGCGGTGGGTTGCCGGGTGGCCCGCAAGGAACGCCAGCGCCTGCAGGCCGCCGGCCTCGCCCTCGGGGAATTTTTGGCCGAGCAGGGTTTTCTCGCCAGGCTGGTGGGCGCGCGGGCGGAAGCGGAAGCCGGGTGGGTTGGCTTCCAGGTCTATCGACCAGCCGGTGAGGATCTTGGCGTATTCGGTGACGTCGGCCTGGGTGTAGCCGGCGGCCGGGGTGACCGTGTGGAGTTCGAGGCACTCGCGGGCCAGGTTCTCGTTGAGGCCGCGCTTGCCGAAGGTCGCGGCGAGGCTGGCCGGGCCGGCGGATTGGGCGTTGTCAAGGTAGAGCAGCATCGCCGGATGGCGCATCACCGCCACCAGCATGTCCTGGAACGGGCCGGTGACGTGCGGGCGGATCGCCTCCTCGACGAAGGCGCCGAGCACGGCGGCGCACTCGCCGCGGCGCGCGCTGACGGTGAAGTGGTTGGTCCAGAACCAGACCAGGCTTTCGCGGAACGGCGCCGGCGTGGCGATGGCGTTGGCGAGCTGGGCGGCCGCCTCGGCGCGGTACAGCGCGCGGGTCCTGCTGTCCTCGGGCTTGGGTTTCTCGGACCGGTCCTGGCGGAGCGCGGTCAGGCCGGTTGCCGTCGAGGGGAGTGCCGCGAGCCGCGTCGGGTCGGGCTGGCGGAGCTGCTGCGCGAGCCAGGCGGCAGGGTCCGCGGGGAGCGCCTCCTGGCCGCGGCGGCCGAGGCCAAACCGGTTGAGAGCCTGAAAGACCCGTGTTTCCATGGCGTAAATATAATTGGAATGGACGCTTCCGGAGGTTAAGAAAGGTAATCAATCGTGCCGGCGATGTTGCTCAGGATCGGGGCACATGCGTGTTGCGCGACATCCAAGCTTGCAAAACGCGCCGTGCTATCGCATTTGACGGCAGGAAATGAACCGGCTGGCTGGGCCGGTGGCAATAAAGGGCGCGCGCGTCTCGTGGCGCCCGTTGCCGTATGGAGAACTTCACCGTGGCAAGCTATTCACTCGACAAGATCCGCAACATCGGGATCACCGCGCACATCGATGCCGGCAAGACCACCACGACCGAGCGGATACTCTATTACACGGGCGTCTCGCACCGCATCGGCGAGGTCCATGACGGCAATACCACGACCGACTACATGGACCAGGAGCGGGAGCGCGGCATCACCATCACCTCGGCCGCGGTGACGTGCGAGTGGAAGGACCACCGCATCAACATCATCGACACGCCGGGTCACATCGACTTCAACATCGAGGTCAACCGCAGCCTGCGCGTGCTCGACGGCGCCGTGTTCATCATCGAGGGCGTGGCTGGGGTGCAGCCGCAGTCGGAAACCAACTGGCGGCTGGCCGACCGCTACAACGTGCCGCGCATCATCTTCATCAACAAGCTGGATCGTACCGGGGCGGATTTCTTCCGCGCCTTCGATTCGCTGAAGGAGAAGCTCGATATCGTGGCGCTGCCGCTGCAGCTGCCGATCGGCATCGAGGACACGTTCATCGGCGTGGTCGATCTGGTCGAGATGAAGGCGATTATCTGGGAGGGCGGCGAACTGGGCGCCAAGTTCCACAATGCGCCGATCCCTGACGACCTGGCCGCGCAGGCCAAGGAATACCGCCAGATCCTGCTTGACACCGCCGTCGGCGTCGATGACGCGGCGATGGAGGAGTATTTCGAGCATGGCGACGTCAAAGTCGAGACCCTGAAGCGCTGCATCAAGCTTGGCACGATTTCGGGCGCCTTCCGGCCAGTGCTGTGCGGCACCGCGTTCAAGAACAAGGGCGTGCAGCCGCTGCTGGATGCGGTGCTGGACTACCTGCCTTCGCCAATCGACGTGCCGGGCATCTCGGTCGCGGCTGAGGAGGGCGAGGAGGATGGTGAGCATTCCGACCGCCGCCGGATCAAGGCCAACGTGACGGCACCGTTCGCGGGGCTCGCGTTCAAGATCATCAACGACAAGTACGGCGCGCTGACCTTCGTGCGCGTCTATGCCGGCACGCTGAAATCCGGCGACACCGTGATGAACACGACCAAGGATCATCGCGAGCGGATCGGCCGGATGTTCCAGATGCACGCCGACAAGCGGGCCGAGATCAAGGAGGTCCATGCCGGCGACATCGCCGCGTTCGTGGGCCTCAAGGATACCAGCACCGGCGATACGCTGGCCTCGGCCGACGATCCGGTGGTGCTGGAGCGGATGGCGTTTCCGGTCCCCGTGATCGATATTTCCGTCGAGCCGAAGACCAAGGAGGCGGTCGAGAAGATGACGCTGGGCCTGCAGAAGCTGGCCGGCGAGGATCCCTCGCTGCGGCTCAAGACCGACCAGGAAAGCGGCCAGACCATCCTGTCGGGCATGGGCGAGTTGCACCTGGAAATCATCATCGATCGGCTGCGGCGCGAATACGGCGTCGATTGCGCGATCGGCGCGCCGCAGGTGGCTTACCGCGAGACGATCACCAAGGAACACACCGAAACCTACACCCACAAGAAGCAGTCGGGCGGTTCAGGCCAGTATGCGGAAGTGAAGATCCGGTTCGAGCCTGTCGAACGCAACCTTGGCGTGTCTTTCGAGAACAAGGTGGTCGGCGGCACCGTGCCGAAGGAGTTCATCCCGGCGGTGGAAAAGGGCATTCGCGTCCAGGCCGATACCGGCGTGCTGGCGGGTTTTCCGACGGTCGATTTCAAATACGTGCTGGTGGACGGCAAGTACCACGATGTCGACTCGTCCGCCTTGGCGTTCGAGATCGCCGCGAAAGCCTGCTTCCGCGAGGGCATGAAGAAGGCCGGGCCGATCATCCTGGAGCCGATCATGGACGTGGAGGTGACCACACCGCAGGACCATGTCGGCGACGTGGTGGGCGACCTCAACCGCCGCCGCGGCATGATCCAGAACCAGGATAGCGCCGGGTCCACCATTCTGGTGCGGGCGCATGTGCCGTTGAAGGAGATGTTCGGATACATTTCCGATCTGCGGTCGATGACCAAGGGGCGGGCTTCGTTTACGATGCAGTTCCACCATTATGATCCGGTGCCGCGGAATATTGCGGACGAGATCATGGCTAAATCTGCATAGCTAAGAAGGAAAGGGGCTCTGCCCCTTTACCCCGGCAGGGGACAGTCGTCCCCTGCACCCCTTTCACTTAGAATTATTTCATTTGTTTGTGTCAGGGATTATTGCTGGCACTCGCCCCTTACAGGGATTTTTGTATGGATCAGCAGCCCGCATTGCCGGATGAGTTCTATATTCCGGCCTCGGTCTCGTTACAGGAACGTCGCACCCATACGTTGAAAAGTGGCGACCTGTTCGGCGTGTTCGATGCCTGCGGCAACGTGCTCGGCAGCACCGATGGCCTGTATTTCCGCGATACCCGGCATCTGTCGGCCCTGGAGCTGCGCATCGGCGGCCAACCGCCGATGCTGCTCAGCTCGACGCTGCGCGACGATAACGGCGCGCTGACCTGCGACCTCGCCAACCCCGACCTCTATGAGCACGGCCAGCTGCTGCTCGCGCACGACACGCTGCACCTGCGGCGCTCGCGCTTCCTCTGGAACGGCGCCTGCCACGAGCGGCTCTCGGTGCGCAGCTTCGCCGAAACCGCGATGCGGGTGCGGCTGGAGCTGCGCTTCGACGCCGATTTTTCCGACCTGTTCGAATCGCGCGGCATGAGCCGGGAGGCCCGCGGCAACATCCTGCCGCCGGAACACGGCGCCGACACGGTGACCCTGGCCTATGTCGGCCTTGACGGGCAGCGCCGCAGCACCCGGCTGCGCTTCGATCCGGCGCCGACCTGGCTCAATGGCCATCGCGCCGTGTTCGACCTCGATCTGGCGCCCAACGACCGCGCCTTCATCTTCGTCGAGATCGCCTGCGATGCGGCCCCGGCGACCGAGACGCCGCGCGTCGCGTTCGGCCGGTCGCTGCGCGATTCGCGCCGCCGGCTGCGTGAGGAAAGCCGCTGCGCCGCCGCCGTCTCGACCTCGAACGAGGTCTTCAACGAGTCGATGCGGCGGTCGATCAGCGACCTGTATATGCTGATCACCGACAAGGAGACCGGGCCGTACCCCTATGCCGGCGTGCCGTGGTTCAGCGCCGCGTTCGGCCGCGACGCGCTGATCACCGCGCTGCAGACGCTGTGGCTCGATCCGCGCATCGCGCGCGGAGTGCTGGGCTACCTTGCCGCCAACCAGGCTACCGAGATCGATCCGGTGGCCGACGCCGAGCCCGGCAAGATCCTGCACGAGGTCCGTCACGGCGAGATGGCGCGGCTGCGTGAGGTGCCGTTCCTGCGCTACTACGGCAGCGTCGACAGCACGCCCTTGTTCGTCATGCTGGCCGGCGCCTATGTCGAGCGCACCGGCGACCTGGAAACCGCGCGGTCGCTGTGGCCGAACATCGAGGCGGCGCTTGGCTGGATCGATCTTCATGGCGACCGCGACGACGATGGCTTCGTCGAATACCATCGGCAGACCGATAAGGGACTTGCCAACCAGGGCTGGAAGGACAGCTACGACTCGATCTTCCACGCCGATGGCAGCATGGCCGTGGGGCCGATCGCGCTGGCCGAGGTTCAGGGCTACGCCTATGCCGCGCGGCGCGCGGCGGCGATGATCGCGCGCCTTCTGGGCCTGGATGCGCGGGCGCGCGGCCTTGACGATCAGGCCGACGCGTTGCGGGAGGATTTCGAGGCGGCGTTCTGGTGCGAGGAGATCGGCACCTACGCGCTGGCGCTGGATGGCGAAAAGCGCGCCTGCCGGGTGCGTGCCTCCAATGCCGGCCACCTGCTGCTGACCGGCATCGCATCGCCGGAACATGGCCGCCTGGTCGCCGAACAGCTGATGTCGGGCGCGTTCTTCACCGGCTGGGGCATCCGCACCCTGGCCGCGGGCGAGGCGCGCTACAACCCGATGAGCTATCATAACGGCTCGGTCTGGCCGCACGACAACGCCCTGATTGCCATGGGTCTGGCGCGCTATGGCTGCCGAATCGCGGCGGCGCGGCTGTTCGGCGCGATGTTCGACGCCTGCCAGACGATCGAGCTGCGCCGGCTGCCGGAACTGTTCTGCGGCTTCCCGCGCCGCCGCTCGCACGCGCCGACCAACTACCCCGTGGCGTGCTCGCCGCAGGCCTGGGCCGCCACCGCGCTGCCGGCGATGTTGCAGGCCTGCCTGGGGCTGAGCTTCGACCCGGAACTGCGGCTGGTCTGCTTCAACCGGCCGATCCTGCCGGCGAGCCTGTCCGAGGTGACGCTGCACAATCTGGAGGTGGCGGATGCCCGCATCAGCGTGCGCCTGGTGCGAATGGGCGACGAGGTGGCGATGAACGTGATCGCTCGTTCTGGAACGATCCAGGCTACACTTATAAGTTAAGCATGGGGCTCTGCCCCAGATCCCGCCGGGGTAGCGCCCCGGAGCG
This sequence comes from Acetobacteraceae bacterium, assembly GCA_025356735.1. Taxonomy (GTDB): domain Bacteria; phylum Pseudomonadota; class Alphaproteobacteria; order Acetobacterales; family Acetobacteraceae; genus PALSA-911. The sequence goes on from JANXRT010000491.1 coordinate 11,640, forward strand.
CATCCGTTAGGTTCCGCAGAAGGTTTGATACGAACGATCGATTTGGGCTGGTGGTTCGAAACCCGGGCGATCCTCGAAGGGCTGTGCGGTCGCGTCCAGCAAGGCTTCGAATGGACCGAAGTTGCCGCCCAGGGCGGCGGCGAGCGCTGCCTCGACGATGTGGTTGCGGGGGATGATCGCCGGGTTCAGGGCGCGCATGGAAGCGGCGCGAACGGCAGGTGGCGTGGGTTCCGTGGCCAAGCGGGCGCGCCAGCGAGCGGCCCACCCGTCATAGGCATCCGCATCGGCGAATTGCGCGCGCACGCCGGCGTCGCCCTCCGGCCCGGCGGCGGCGGCGCACAGGTTGCGGAACGTCAGCGTGAAGTCGGCCGCGCCCGACGCCATGCGGGCCAGCAGGTCACGGACCAGCTCGGTGTCGCCGTCCCGCTGCGTGGTCAGGCCGATCTTGCGGCACAGGCCGCTTAGATAGGCGGTCTCGAACCGCGGGCCGAAGGCTGTCAGCGCCTCCTCGGCGGAAGCCAGGCCGGCGTCGTCGCTTTCGCCCAGCAGCGGCAGCAGGGTCTCGGCCAGGCGGGACAGGTTCCAGTGCGCGATGCGCGGCTGGTTGGCGTAGGCGTAGCGGCCGCCCTGGTCGATGGAGCTGAACACCGCGGCCGGGTCATAGGCATCCATGAAGGCGCAGGGGCCGTAATCGATGGTCTCGCCGGAGATGGCGGTGTTGTCGGTGTTCATCACGCCGTGGATGAAGCCAACCAGCGTCCATTGCGCCACAAGCTCCGCCTGTCGGCCGATGACCCCATCGAGCAGGGCGCGATAGGGGTTCGCGGCGGCGGCCGTATCCGGGTAGTGGCGCGCGATCACGTAGTCGGCCAAGGTTTTCAGCGCTTCGTGATCGCCGCGCGCGGCGAAGAACTGGAACGTGCCGACGCGGACGTGGCTGCCGGCGATGCGGGCGAGGACCGCGCCGGGCAGCCTGGTTTCGCGGAAGACTTCCTCGCCGGTGGTGACCGCGGCCAGGGCGCCGGTGGTCGGGATGCCCAGCGCCGCCATCGCCTCGCTGATCATGTACTCGCGCAGCACGGGCCCGAGTGCCGCGCGGCCGTCACCCTGGCGGGAGAATGGTGTCGGACCGGCGCCCTTGAGCTGGATGTCGCGGCGCTCTCCGTTCAAGTCTACGACTTCTCCCAGCAGGATCGCGCGGCCGTCGCCGAGCTGCGGCGAGAAGCCGCCGAACTGATGCCCGGCATAGGCGAGGGCGATCGGCTCGGCGCCGGGCGGCAGGACGTTGCCGGCGAAGATGTTCGCCGCTTCGGGGTCGTTGAGGTTGCGGAGGTCGATGCCAAGCTGCTCCGCCAGGCGCGTGTTGACCCGCACCAGACGCGGTGCGGCAACGCGCGTGGGATTGACACGGGCGTAGAAACGCTCCGGCAGGCGGGCGTAGGTGTTGTCGAACGGGATGTGGATAGGCATGGCGTCCGGTCCTTGCAGCGGCGGAAACCCAGCGGTGCCGCGACCGGGATTATGCACTCGGTGAGGTTGGCCGGACAGCGTCGATGCTGTCGGCGGCTAATCGTAGCCGCCGTTTTTCGCCCGTTCCTCGGCGGCTTCCTTCTGGGTCGCCTCGTCAACCGGCTGCGCGCCGTTCGGCTCGGGCGACGGTTTTGCGGGTGTCGGCGTGTCGGGTGGTGTGGTCTCGTTCGCGGTCATCTTGCTTCCTTGGGTTTTGTTGTTGCTGGCAGCAACACCTTTGAGATGGTGCTCTCGGATGGGGAGTTGCGGTGCTCGCGTCGAGTTGAAAGCATGGTCTGGCAAGACGTGCCCGGGGAACGACGGGTGGTTCTCTTCATTGGTCTCGGCGATGTCCGTGAACATGGGAGATGCCGCATGCCCAACGAATCCACACGAACGACTGGGGGCGATGCTGTCGAGGGCGTGGACCCGGGCGGTACCCGCCCGACGCGGCCGGGCAATCCAGACAAGTCCGGCACGAAGCCTAAGCCGAAGGACGCCAAGGTAGAGAAGACGGTCCGGAGCGTGGACGGCAACGTCAAACCCTAATGATTGCGCCCCGGGGCGCTACCCGGCGGGTTTTGGGGCGGCGCCCCATGGCTTTCTACTGCGCGATCCAACCGCCATCGATCACTAATTCCGTGCCAGTGACAAATGCCGCCTCGTCTGACGCCAGAAACAGCACCCCGTAGGCAACGTCGATCACCTCACCCAGGCGGCGCAACGGGGTGGCCGCGATTTTGTCTGCGCGTTCGTTGCCGTTGGTGGAGTTCAGCATGGCCGGCATGTAGCCGGGGTGGACGGTGTTGACGCGCACGCCGGCGGGTCCGTAGCGGACCGCGGCGGCCTTCGAGTAGATGCGCACGGCGCCTTTGGAGGCGTGGTAGGCGGGATGGCCGCTGGTGCTGCCGACGAACCCCATGATCGAGGAGATGTTGACGATCGAGCCGCCGCCGCCCGCCGCCATGCGTTCGGCGGCGAGGGAGGTGCCGAGGAACACGCTGGTCTGGTTGACGGCGATGATGCGGTGCCAGCCGTCCAGGCCCTCCGGATCGCCGACTGAGCTCCCGGAGATGCCGGCGTTGTTGACCAGGATGTCGAGGCGGCCGTGCTCGGCTAGGATGGCGTCCATCAGGCCGAGCCATTCGCCCTCGTCCGTGACGTCGAGTTTCTGGAATTTGGCGTGGAAGCCGGCGCTGCGGATGCTGGCGGCGACGGCCTCGCCCTTGGCCTCCAGGCGGTCGGCAACGATGACGTGGGCGCCTTCGGCTGCGAACAGGCGAGCCTCGGCCTCGCCCATGCCGTGCGCGGCGCCGGTGATGATGGCGACCTTTCCTTGCAGGCGCATGGATATTTCTCCCGGATTGTGTTTGGGCCATGGGGTTCCGGGTTGGGATGGTTGTCAATGCGGGCGGGGTGAGGTTGGATCGGATTTGCCCGCGAACCGGCGGGGAAATGGACGGGAGAGAACGATGCCCAAGGCCTATTGGATCAGCGCGTATCGAGCCGTGAACGACCCTGCGAAGCTGGCCGAGTATGCCAAGCTGGCGGGGCCTTCGTTGACGGCGGCGGGCGGCAAGTTCCTGGCGCGCGGCGAGGCGGCGGCGGTGATGGAGGCGGGGTTGAAGCAGCGCACCGTGATCCTGGAATTCGAGAGCGTGGCAGCGGCTCAGGCGGCGTATGCCAGCGCGGGCTACAAGGCGGCGCTGGCGGCTTTGGGCGATGGGGCGGAGAGGGATATCCGAATTGTCGAGGGGGTTTAGGTGAGAGGCTGCGGGCGCGGAGGTTGAATTCACCCTTCTGCCAAGACCCGCTGACTGAGCTTTTGCTCACGCTTGATCTCATTACCGCTTACGCCCAACAGGTCGGCGACCTCATATGACGGATGATGACCTATTATCTCCTGAAGAGGAAGAGATTTGCCTCTGTGTTTCAGCCAACCGCTTAAACCTAGCGGGCTTTGTCAAGAGTTTTGTTCAAGCGATCCAGCTGTTCGATTTACTGGAACGGGGTAGCGGGCCGCCGAGCGTTGGCGTCTTCGGCGGAATATTCATTGAGTATAGGATAATCGCCGCCAAAGAAGGTGCGATGAACATCTATCACTTTGGTTGCACTCCCGATGCTCTTAGGCATCAGGTAGGTAGATGCCCAAGAACGCGTACAATAGTAGATGCAAGAAAGTTGAAGCAAGCCTTCATCCTGTTTAACAGACATTTTCCACACGCAAACAATACCAGACACGCTGTAGCACATGCCGGCGAAATATGGACATCCCCAGCGAAGGCGAGAGAGCATAGGCAGAAAAAGGCTTACGTTTCTACAGGCGGATCAATTGCGGCCGGTGCGTTCCTTAGCGCCATGCTGTTTGAGAGAACCTATTCGGTCGGCTGGGCTGGCATGGTATTTGAAGTCCAAATGGGCGAATCCACAACTCAGAAACTTGTGGACGTTCTCTCTTTGGCTCATTCAGCGTTTCCTTAGAAAAACCCGTCTTGTCAAAAACTTAAGAATGCGCTCCCGGGTGCTTCCCGGGCGGGGTTTGGGGCAGCGCCCCATGCTACACTTCGCTGATCCGCTCCCAATAAAGCTCGCGGTGCAAGGTGAGCTCGCCGATTGCGCGGGGTGGTGGCGCGAGGACCATGCGGGCGCCTTCGAAACGCACGGCGCGGACTTGGTCGGTGTTCATTCGGGCGGCGTCGGAGGTGGCGTCGACGCGGGTTACCAGCCGGGCGCCGTCGAATTTGTAGTTGCCGCAGTAGGAGACGTATTCGCGTTGGGTGTTGGCGGGGAGGTCCGGGCGGCCGTCGCAGAGCACGGCCATCATGCGGCCGTCGGCGTTGAAGGTGGCCCGGCCCATGGATTTGGGGCCGAACAGGGAGGGGTGATCGCGGCCCTGCGCGTCCTTGGTGACGGTGTGGACCAGGGCCCAGGTACCGATGATCTCGGTCACGCGGGGGTTTCGGCGAACGGAAAATTAAGCTCGACGTCGATGTTGTCGGGGTCACGGAAGAACAACTGGGTCTGGCCGAGGCGGGGGAGGACGCGTTCCTCGTAGGCGATGGCGCGGTCGGCGAGGATTTTCTTCATCTCCGGCAGGTTCTCGGCGGCGAAGGCGATGTGGTCGAGGCGGGTGGCTTTGGCCGCGCCGGGCTGCGGGTCGACGATGGGCGTTTCGACCTCGCGCTTGCCGATGAGGTGGACGGTCGGGTTGCCGCCGCAATACAGCCAGTAGCCGGGGAACGGCAGCGGCGGGCGCTCGCCGATGGTGAGGCCGATGATGTCGACGTAGAAGTCTTTCGTCGCGTCGAGGTCGCGGGGGCGGATCGTGTAGTGGTTGAGCGCGAGTGCGGGCATCGGAGCCTCCAAAGGTTGGATTCCATGCTAAAGTCGCGGGTTCCAAGGGTCTAGACCCTTGGCGGGGTTTGGGGCAGAGCCCCATCGCTTCTTGCGCGCTTTCCGCACCATGCGCATGCTGCAATCAGAATCGACACCCGTAATAAAGGGGAAGCGTTTGGGGGCGACGGTGGTGACGGACCAGGATGCGCCGATGCTCAGCGTGCGCGGGGTGACGGTGCGGTTCGGCGGCGTGGTGGCGCTGGATGCGGTGAGCTTCGACGTGTTTCCGGGGCAGATCGCCGGGCTGATCGGCCCCAACGGCGCGGGCAAGACGACATTGTTCAACTGCCTGTCGCGGCTGTACCAGCCGAGCGCGGGCGAGATCCTGTTCCAGGGCCAGTCGGTGCTGGCGACGCCGCGGCATCGGATCGCCTCGATCGGCATCGGGCGGACGTTTCAGAACGTGGCGCTGTTCGACCGGCTGACGGTGCTGGAGAACGTGATGGTCGGGCGGCATTGTCAAACCCATTCGAGTTTCGCCGCCAACGCGCTGCGGCTGGCTGGGGTGGTCGCCGAGCAGGCGGGCGCGCAGGCGCGGGCGATGGAGCTGATCGAGTTCATGGGGCTGGAGGATTTTACCCACTGGCCGTCGGGTGGGCTGCCATTTCCAATTCGAAAACGGGTGGAGCTGGCGCGGGCCCTGGCGGCCAAGCCCAAGCTGCTGCTGCTGGACGAGCCGGCGGCGGGGTTGAACCATGACGAGGTGCACGTGCTGGAGGCTCAGATCCGGCGGGTGCGCGACACGCAGGACGTGACGGTGCTGCTGGTCGAGCATCACATGAGCCTGGTGATGTCGGTGTCGGACAAGGTGATAACGGTAAATTTCGGCCGCAAGATCGCCGACGGCACGCCCGAGGAGGTGCGGCGCGATCCCGAGGTCATCCGCGCTTATCTGGGGACGGCGGCGTGACTGCCATTTTGGAAGCGACGGGACTGAGTGCCTATTACGGGCCGGTGCGGGCGCTGTACGAGGTCGATTTTCGGATCGAGACCGGCGGGGTGACAGCTTTGCTCGGGGCCAACGGGGCGGGCAAGACCACGACCTTGCGGGCGGTGTGCAACATGGTGCGGCGGTCGGGCACGACGAAGCTGAACGGGCAGGACATATCTCGACTTGCAACCGAGGATATCGTGCGGCTAGGTGTCGCGCACGTGCCGGAGGGGCGGGGCACATTCACGGGTCTGACGGTCGAGGAAAATTTGAAGCTCGCGTTCCATGTCCGGCGCGACCGGGCGGCGGCGAACCGCGACCTGGACCTGGTGTTCACCTATTTCCCGCGGCTGAAAGAGCGCGTGCGCCAGCAGGCCGGCACCTTGTCGGGCGGCGAGCAGCAGATGCTGGCGATCTCGCGCGCGCTGATGCTGGGGCCGAAGCTGATGCTGCTGGACGAGCCGTCGTTCGGGCTGGCGCCGCTGGTGGTGCAGGAGATCTTTCGCATACTGCGCAGCATCAACGAGAACGAGCATGTCTCGATGCTGATCGTCGAGCAGAACGCCGCGCTGGCGCTGGAACTGGCGGACCATGTCTATCTGCTGGAAACCGGCCGCGTGGTGACATCCGGGCCATCGGCGATGGTGCAGAACGACGAGGCCCTGCGGCGTGCGTATCTTGGCTACTGACCGGGGATAGGCATGGAACTTCTGCTGCAACAGATCGCGTCGGGGCTGACCAGCGGGGCGATCTATGCCTGCGTGGCGCTCGGCCTGGTGATGATCTACGTCTCGACCGACCACATCAACTTCGCCCAGGGCGAGATGGCGATGTTTTCGACTTATATCGCCTGGGCGCTGATCCAGGCCGGGGTTTCCTACTGGGTGGCGTTCGGCGCGACCATGGTGATCGCCTTTGCCGGCGGGCTGCTGATCCAGAGGTTCATCCTCAAGCCGTTGGAGCACGCGCCGGTGCTGGCGCTGGTGGTCTGCTTTATTGCGTTGCTGTCGATCTTCAACTCGATGGCCGGTGTGATCTGGAGCTTCACGGTCAAGCAGTTCCCGTCGCCGTTTCCGAAGGGCGACCTGACCGGGGCGGGGCTGGTCAGCTACCACCAGATCGGCGTGGTCGGCGTGACGGTGGTGATGCTCGGGCTGCTGACCTGCTTCTTCCGGTTCACGACGCTCGGCCTGGCGATGCGGGCGGCGGCGCAGAACGCCTCCTCTGCGCGGCTGATGGGGGTGCGGGTGTCGTGGATGCTGGCGCTCGGCTGGGGCATGGCGGCGGCGATCGGCGCGGTCGCGGGCATGCTGGTGGCGCCGATCGTCTTCCTCGATCCCAACATGATGACCGGCATCCTGACCTATGGGTTCGCCGCGGCCTTGGTCGGCGGCATCGGCAACCCGGGCGGGGCGGTGATCGGCGGCTTCGTGGTCGGCGTGCTGGAGAATCTGGTTGGCACCTATATCATCGGCAACGAGCTCAAGCTGAGCTTCGCGCTGGTGATCATCGTCGGCGTGCTGCTGCTGAAGCCGGCCGGGCTGTTCGGCCGCGTCAACGTAAAACGGGTCTGAGCCATGGCAGCTTCAGCAACCTCCTGGGCGACGCGGCGCGGCATCGGCTGGTGGGCGTTGGCCTTCTGGATCTTCATGCTGGTCCTGCCGCTGATGGGCAGCGCGTTCCCGAGCGAGAGCTTCGACTACTACATGTTCATGGGCCAGTCGATGATGGTCTATGCCATCGCCGTGCTCGGGCTGAACCTGCTGACCGGGTTCAACGGCCAGATTTCTTTGGGTCATGGGGCATTCTTCGCGTTGGGCGCCTATACCGCGGCGATCTTGATGATCGATTTCGGCTGGCCGTACTGGGCGACGATCCCGGTTGTGGCGATCGTCTGCTTCGGCGCCGGGTTCCTGTTTGGGTTCCCCGCGCTGAAGCTGGAAAGCCATTATCTGGCGCTGGCTACTTTCACCCTGGCGATCGCGGTGCCGCAGCTGCTCAAGCACAAGTCGATCGCCGGCTGGACGGGGGGCGTTTCGGGACTGGTGCTGGAAAAGCCCGATCCGCCGTTCGGCCTGCCGATCAGCCCCGACCAGTTCCTGTTCTATTTCTGCCTGCTTATGGCGATGATACTGTTCTGGGCGGCGTTCAACCTGCTGCGCGGGCGCAGCGGCCGGGCGATGATGGCGATCCGCGACCACGGCATGGCGGCCGGCACGATGGGCATTGATACGTCGCTGTACAAGACCATCACGTTCGGAATTTCTGCACTTTACACCGGGATCGCCGGTGCACTGTCGGCGATCACGGTTGCCTACGTGGCGCCGGACAGCTTTGCGCTGCCGCTGTCGATCGCCTTCCTGGTCGGGCTGGTGGTGGGCGGCATCGGGTCCTTGCCCGGCTGCCTGATCGGCGGCGCGTTTCTGGTGCTTGTACAGAATTGGTCGCAGTCGCTTTCCGACGTGCTGAAAGAAACCTTTTCGCTGCAATATGACGTGCCATCGTGGGCGATCTACGGCGTGCTGCTGTTGCTGCTGATGTATGTCATGCCGACCGGCATCGCCGGCGGTGTGCTGCGGCTGCGCGGCGCGATCGCCGGCCGTCTGCGGCGTGTCGAAACGGTGCGATCCAAGCCGCTGGTGCTTCAATCCGAGGGAGAAAAACATTGAACAAGACTTCGAACCTGCTGACCCGGCGGAAAACGCTGCTCGCCGCCGCCGGCATGGCGCTGGCGGCGCCGTCGATCGTCACCAGCGCGCGGGCCGAGAACAAGTACGGGCCTGGCGTCAGCGACACCGAGATCAAGATCGGCAACACCAACCCCTATTCAGGCAACGCCTCAGCCTACGGCGCCAACGGCCGCGCGGCCTCGGCCTATTTCCGCATGATCAACGAGCAGGGCGGCATCAACGGTCGGAAGATCAACTACATCTCGCTTGATGACGGCTACAGCCCGCCGAAAACGGTGGAGCTGACCCGCCAGCTGGTCGAGCGTGACGGCGTGCTGCTGCTGCACGCGCCGCTCGGCACCGCCTGCAACACCGCGATCCACCACTACATGAACCAGAAGAAGGTGCCGCAGCTGTTCGTCGCCACCGGCGCCTCCAAATGGGGCGACCCGGCGCACAACCCGTGGACCATGGGCTGGCAGCCGGACTACCACACCGAGGGCGTGATCTACGCCAAACATGCTTTGGCCAACGTCAAGGACCCGAAGATCGCGATCCTGCGCCAGAACGACGACATGGGCGTCGATTACCTGGAGGGCTTTCGCCAAGGGCTGGGCTCGGTCGCGGAGAAGTTCATCGTCGAGACGGCGACCTACGAGGTGACGGACCCGACCATCGACAGCCAGATGCTGCAGCTGAAGAACACCGGCGCCAACGTTTTCTACAACATCACGACGCCGAAGTTCGCCGCACAGGCGATCAAGAAGGCGGCCGAGATCGGCTGGAAGCCGGCGCACTATTTGGTCAACGTCGCGGCCTCGCTCGGCGCCACGCTGCGGCCGGCGGGCATGGAGAACTGCCAGGGCATTATCACCGCGTTTTACACCAAAGACCCGGTCGATCCGCGGTGGGCCTCGTCGCCGGATTTTGTCACCTGGAAGGCTTGGATGGAGAAGTACAACGCCGGCGGCAACATCGCGGACGGATCGAACGTCACCGGCTATGCCAACGCGTTCACCATGGCGCACGTGCTGCGGGCCTGCGGCGATAATCTCACGCGGGAGAACGTGATGCATGAGGCGGCGAGCCTGAAGAACGTCGAAATACCTATGTTGCTGCCGGGGATCAAGCTGAATACGTCGGCGACTAATTTCTACCCGATCCAGGCGGTCAACATGGCGCGGATCGAGGGGGATCACTGGGCGATGTTCGGGGAGTTGATTTCGGCTAGCCAGGGGTAGGAAGCATGGGGCTCCGCCCCAAACCCCGCCGGGGTAGCGCCCCGGTGCGCCTGACTTAGTAGAGGGGTTCCAAGGGGCGACGGCCCCTTGGCGGGTTTGGGCAGAGCCCGATCTTACTGCCTACGGCGTCAGAACAGGGAGGAACGACAATGATCCCAAACGGGACTAAGATCCGCCGCCGCAGCGTGCTGCTGGGTGCGGCAGGGCTGGCAGCGACGATGTCCTCGGCTCGGGCCGAGAACAAGTATGGGCCGGGCGTTACCGACACCGAGATCAAGATCGGCAACACCAACCCGTATTCCGGCAATGCGTCGGCCTATGGCGCCAACGGCCGGGCCTCGGCGGCGTATTTCCGCATGGTCAACGAGCAGGGCGGCATCAACGGGCGGAAGATCAACTTCATCTCGCTGGATGACGCCTACAGCCCACCCAAGACGGTGGAGCTGGCGCGCCAGCTGGTCGAGCGCGACCAGGTGTTGCTGCTGTTCGCGCCGCTTGGCACCGCGCCGAATGTCGCGATCCACAAATACATGAACCAGAAGAAGGTGCCGCAGCTGTTCATCGCCAGCGGCGCCTCACAATGGGGCGATCCGAAGAACTATCCTTGGTCGATGGGCTGGCAACCGGACTACCACACCGAGGGGCTGATCTACGCCAAGCACATCCTGAAGAACGTCAAGAACCCGACGATCGCGGTGCTGCGCCAGAACGACGATTTCGGCATGGACTACCTGAACGGGTTCCGCGAGGGGCTCGGGAAGGACGTCGACAAGCTGATCTTGCAGACGGCGACCTACGAGGTGACGGATCCGACCGTTGAGAGTCAGATGCTGCAGCTGAAGAACACCAACGCCAACGTGTTCTTCAACATCACAACGCCGAAGTTCGCGGCGCAGTCCATTAAGAAGGCGGCCGAGATCGGCTGGCGTCCCGCGCAGTACCTGGTCAACGTCGCGGCCTCGCTCGGCGCTACCCTGCGGCCGGCCGGGTTGGAGAACGCGCAGGGCATCCTGACCGCGATCTACGTCAAGGACCCGACGGATACGAAGTGGAAGGACGCGCCGGACTTCGTGGCGTGGAAAGCGTGGATGGAGAAGTACAACCCGAACGCCGACATGGCCGACGGATCGAACGTGACGGGCTACAGCTTCGCCTGGACCTTGCACCAGGTGCTGAAGGCATGCGGCAACGACCTGACTCGCGAGAACGTCATGCTGCAGGCGGCAAGCATGAAGGCGCTGGCGGCGCCGATGCTGCTGCCGGGGATCACGCTGAACACCTCGGCCACGGATTTTTACCCGATCAAGGCGGTGCAGATGGCGCGGTTGACGGTGGATCATTGGGAGTTGTTCGGGGATTTGATTTCCCGCGACGGGTAGGTTGCTGGGCCCTGCTTCGCGGCGCGGGGCAGGGTCCAATTCAGGTGGCCGTCATCAGCGCAGGGCAAAGGAGCAGCTTGGCTTCGGCAGTTAAACTTAGCGAAAGCGATGATTGATGCCTGGTTGTTTCATGATCTCGTTCGCAGCGTGTCGCGAAAGAATTTTATGATCCACCGGAAATTTTCGGTTGGAATGGGGGCTGTGCCAGATCTCGTGGTCGCCTTTGCCTGCCCGGGAAAAGTGACACCCCTCGTTCAAGAGTGCTGCTTTGACCAACGGTGTCCAACTCGCCATTAGGCGGAAATGCGAAGCTTGGTCACCTGCTCAGCCATTATGACGAGTGGCACCTCTCGATAGACGCCACTGTGTAGGTGTCCGTCATCGTTCATTTCGAGCAACTCGGGAACAAGGACCTCCAGTTTTTCTTGGAGTTTCTGTAACGTTTCGGCCTCGGCGACCAGGCCGGGAACGTCATTGCTCGTGGCAACGTAAACGGATGCTTCCGGGTCCCATTGTGCTCGCACGATAATTGTGAACGGTTCCATTGCCATATATCTCCTGACACGTGTGTGCCTGATACTCGCTGGAGCTACTTCCTTAACGAGTTGCTTGAAAGATGGTGCAGACAGGTTGTCGAGGCAGCTAAAACGTTGGTGGCGGAACTCGACCACGATGAAGCTTGGCTGGAGAAGCGGCCTCGGCTTATGCGTCACGGTGACCCTGGCAGGAGCGCCGGTCTCGGCCGCATCGCTGACAGGGGCGCCGTTTGGCAGGATGGCGGACGGCACGCCCGTCATGCGCTACACCATGGCCACCGGCGCCGGGGTAAGCGTCACTTTCATGAGCTATGGCGGGGCTGTCACCGATGTGGTCGCGCCGGACCGGCGGGGTCGGCCCGGGCATGTCGTGCTCGGGTTTTCGACTTTGCGGGAGTATGAGACCAAGGGGGCTGCGGGCGAGCTGTATTTTGGCGCGCTGCTTGGGCGGTATGCCAACTGGATCGCGCGGGGGCGGTTCAGCCTGGATGGGCACGAGTATCAGCTTTCGCTTTCCGATCCGCCGCATACGATTCATGGCGGCAAGCGGGGCTTCGACAAGCGGGTTTGGGCGGTGCAAACGCTGGCGACCTCCGGGCACAGCGTCGGCGCCCGGTTGAGCTATGTCAGCGCCGACGGCGAGGAGGGGTTTGCGGGCACGCTGAAGGTCAGTGTCGTCTATGCGTTGTCGGAGGATGGGGCCTTCACCATCCGTTACGAGGCGGTGACCGACAAGGGTACGGTAGTCAACCTGTCGAACCACATGAACTTCAACCTTGCCGGGGCCGGGTCGCCTGGCGGCGTGCTTGGGCAGGTGCTGACCGTGCAGGCGGAGAGATACCTGCCGCTCGATCGGAGCCAGATGCCGCTTGGGCCTACGGCTGAGGTTGCGGGCACGCCGTTCGACTTTCGGCGGCCGGTCACCATCGGCGGGCGCATCCATGACCGCAACGAGCAGCTGGCGATCTCGGATGGCTACGACCAGTACTGGGTGCTGGACAAGCGGGGCGATGCGGTGGGGCTTCAGCCTGCGGTGCACGTGGTCGATCCGGTAAGCGGGCGGACGCTGGATTGCGCCACCACAGAGCCTGGCGTGCAGATCTACACCGCGGGCTGGTTCGATGGGTCGTATGGCGGCATTGGCGGGCGTTATGGTCAATACGCGGCCTTCACGCTGGAAACGCAGCATTTTCCCGACAGCCCGAACCATCCGGATTATCCGACGACGGAGCTTCGGCCAGGGCAGGTTTTTGGCAGCACGACGGTGTTTCGGTTTGGTGTCGAGAAATAGGGATTTGCTGGATTTTTGAGGTTGGCGAGGTGATGGGTTGCGCAAAGGCTTACCCATCCTACGGTTATTTTTTGTTTCTTGCCTCGTTAATGTCCGTGACTCTAGAATGGGGAATGGAACCCATGCAAGATTATCCTGCCGAGCCTGGATTTGATTGGGCGCCTATGGTGGCAAAATCTGGACTGACTTAGAATGGTGGGATTAGATCATTGAAACGTCGTTTTGAGATTATGGCGAGATTTCAGGGAAGGGCGGCTTCTGGCTTTGGCTTAGTAAAGGCGTGTCCGGTAGCTGTCCTCGATGCGTAGGTCAGCGTCGGCGGCGTCGGTTGCGTTGGTCTGGTCGGCGATGATCTTTCCCAGGGTTGGGAACGAGGCGCGTGGGACGTGCCGGGAGGCATCCCAGAGCTTGGAGCGGATGAGGGCCTTGGCGCAGTGAAAAAACACCTCCTCGACGGCGATGAGCAGGCCGGCGCGGGGTTGCTTGCCCTGGGCCGCGCAGTCGCTCAACAGGGTGGCGTCGGTGGTGACGGTTGCATGGCCGTTGACGCGCAGGGTTTCGTTGATGCCGGGCACGAGGAAGATCAGCCCAATGCCGGGGTGGGCCATGATGTTGGTGTAGCTGTCGATCAGGTTGTTGCCGGGGCGGTCGGGCAGCAGCAGCGTGTTGTCGTCGAGCACGCGCACGAAGCCGGGGGCGTCGCCGCGCGGGCTGGCGTCGCCGCGTCCGGCAGCGTCGGCAGTGGCGAGGACGAGGAACGGCGCAAGCGAAATGAAGTGCCGGCAGTGGGTGTCGAGCCGCGTCATCAGCTTCTTGGCGGCGAGGCTTCCGACCTCGCCATAGAGGCCGCGCAAGCCGATCTGGTCCTGGATGCCGTCCATGGTGACGCCTTGCCTGAATGCCGCCGGATAGGATGGCATCGCCCGGCGGGCTACGCTATCGCCGATTGGTTCGCCACGTTGTGGGTACGGAGAAAAAGATGCGCTTTGGGATAGCCGGGATCACCGGGCGGATGGGTTCGATGCTGGCCGGGCAGCTTCGCGTCGCGGGGGAGATCGTGGTGGGCGGCATCGGCCATGCCGGTCATGGGTCGGTTGCCAATATCGCCGCCCTGGCCGAAATCAGCGACGTGGTGATGGACTTCACCCATGCCGACGCGACGCAGGGCCATGCGGCGGCGATGGCGGCTTCGGGCAAGCCGTGGGTGATCGGCACCTCGGGCATGTCGGATGCCGACGAGGCCGCGATGGCGAAGGCCGCGACCCGAATACCAGTGGTCTATGCCGCCAACTTCGCGCCGGGCGCGGCGCTGGTGCTGGCGCTGGCCGAGCGTATGGCGGCGGCGCTCTCGAAGGAAACCTACGACGCCGAGATCATCGAGATGCACCACCGCCAGAAAATCGACGCGCCGTCGGGCACGGCGATCGGCATGGGGCGCGCGGTGGCGAAGGGGCGCGGGCAGGATTTCAACGCGGTGATGGAGGCGGCGCGCCTGGGCCATACCGGGCCGCGCCAGACCGGCAGCATCGGCTTCGCATCATCGCGCGGCGGCCAGGTGGTGGGCGAGCACACGCTGATCTTCGCCGCTGGATCGGAGCAGGTGGCGATCATTCATCGCGCGTTCGATCGCGCGGCGTTCGCCGAGGGCGCCGTTTTGGCGGCGAAGTGGGTGGTCGGGCGGCCGCCTGGGTTGTACTCGATGCTGGACGTGTTGAATGTGCGGGTCTGAAGGTTGGGCTCTCCCTCCGCAGGCATTCCAACTGCCGAAGGCGGCAGTCGGAACCTTTGCCTGCTACGCCCAAACCCGAAAAGGGGCCGTCGCCCCTTTGAACCTTTCTACTAGGGGGATGCGCTCCCGGGCGCTTCCCGGGCGGGGTCAGGGGCAGAGCCCAGCCTTTCTGCCTACGGCGTCGCTCACCGGCTTGACCCGCACTGGGCTTTCCGCCACATGGCCGGCTTGATTACGAGGACATAACCTGATGCGCGATACGGGCGAGTATCTTTTCACCTCCGAGTCTGTTTCGGAGGGCCATCCGGACAAGGTCGCGGATCGGCTGAGCGATACGGTGCTGGACGCGTACCTGGCGGCCGACCCGTATGCGCGGGTGGCGTGCGAGACGATGGTGACGACCAACCGGGTGGTGTTCGCCGGCGAGGTTCGCGGGCCTGACAGCATAACGCCCGAGTACCTGGCGCATCTGGCACGCATGGCGATCCAGGATATCGGCTATGACCAGGAGGGGTTTTCCTGGCGTAAGGCCTCGATCGAGGTTCACCTGCATGCGCAGTCGTCCGACATCGCGCAGGGTGTCGACGCCGAGGGCAACAAGGAGGAGGGCGCGGGCGACCAGGGGCTGATGTTCGGCTACGCCTGCCGCGAGACCGACCTGCTGATGCCGGCGCCGCTTTACTACGCGCATCTGATTCTGCGACGGATCAACGAGTTGCGGCGGGCGCGGGATATTTCGGTCGAGGGCTTGCTGCCAGACGCGAAAAGCCAGGTGACGTTACGCTATGTCGATGGCAAGCCGGTGGGCGCGACCTCGGTTGTTGTTTCGACGCAGCATATCGAAGGGCTGGAGGCGGGCGAGATCAAGCGCATGCTGTGGCCGCTGATCGAGAGCAGCCTGCCGGCCGGGTGGATGCCGCCCGAAAGCGGCATCTACGTCAATCCGACCGGGAATTTCGTCATCGGCGGGCCGGACGGCGATTGCGGGCTGACCGGGCGGAAGATCATCGTCGATACCTATGGCGGGGCGGCGCCGCATGGCGGCGGGGCGTTCAGCGGCAAGGACCCGACCAAGGTGGATCGCTCGGCGGCCTATGTGTGCCGGTACCTGGCCAAGAACGTGGTCGCGGCGGGGCTGGCCGAGCGCTGCACCTTGCAGATCAGCTACGCGATCGGGGTGGCCGAGCCGCTGTCGCTTTATGTCGATCTCGGCGGCACAGGGCAGGATGTGGACGAGGCGAAATTGGGAAAGGTGCTGCGCGAGCTGGTGGACCTGAAGCCGCAGGGCATTCGCGAGCATCTGCATCTCAATCGGCCGATCTATGTGCCGACCTCGGCCTACGGGCATTTCGGGCGGGAGCCGGATCCGGAGCGGGGGACCTTCACGTGGGAGAAGACCGATCACGGTTCGGGAGTGGTGCCCGAGGTCCGGCGCCCGTGCGGGCGCCGCCATGGTCACATTCATGTTCCGGACTCGGCGGGGCGGGGTTCGATGAGGGCGGACGCCATTTGGCGTACGGCGCTCCA
>JANXRT010000017.1 GCA_025356735.1 Acetobacteraceae bacterium
GCTGGCGATGTCGGCAACGGCCGACCAGGTCCGGCTGCCCGGGCTGATGGACGCCACGGTGATCGAGAGCCTCGGAAAACTGTTCCCGGTCGAGATCCGCCACCTCAAGCGCGACGTGCTGACGATGCGCGACCTGCCGGACGCGATGGCGCGCGCCATCCGGGAGGCGTTGGCCGGGCAGGACGGCGACATCCTGGCGTTCCTGCCCGGCATGGCGGAGATCCGCCGCACCGAGGCGGCGCTCGCCGGCTGTGGCGCGCTGGTGCTGCCGCTGCATGGCGAACTGCCCCCGGGGTCGCAGGACCTCGCCTTGACCCCGGCCGACGGCCGAAGGGTCGTGCTGGCGACCTCGATCGCGGAAACCTCGCTCACTGTGCCCGGCGTGCGGATCGTGATCGACGGCGGCTGGCGCCGGTCGCCGCGGCTCGATCCGGCGACCGGGCTGTCGCGGCTGGCGACGCTGCGGATATCGCGGGCGGCGGCGACGCAGCGCGCCGGCCGGGCAGGGCGGGAAGCGCCCGGCATCGCCATCCGGCTGTGGACGACGGCGGCCCATCGCGGGTTTTCCGAGTATGACCGGCCTGAAATGCTGGAGGCGGAATTGTCCGGCCTCACGCTGGATTGCGCGGCCTGGGGCACCGCGCCGGAACTTCTGCCGTTTCTCAATCCGCCGCCGGCCGGGGCGCTGGCGGCGGCGCGCGCGTTGCTTGTCGAACTTAACGCGCTCGATGCCGAAAGTGGCCTCACCGGCGCCGGCCGGCAAATGGCGCAGATCGGCTCGCATCCGAGATTGGCCGCGATGATGCTGGCGGCCGAGACGCCCGGCGAAGCCGCGATCGCCGCCGACCTTGCCGCGTTGCTGGAGGAACGCGATCCGCTGCGCGGCGTCGCCAACGACAGCGACGTGGCACTTCGGCTGGCGGCGATAGCGGGCGAGGTTGGCGGCGACGTCGATCGCGGCGCGGTGTCGCGCATCCGCCGCGCCGCCGCGCAGTATCGCCGCCGGTTGCGCATTCCGGAGGATGGCGGGGTGCCGGAAAATGCGGAAAACATCCCCGGAAAGCTGCTTGCCGCGGCGTTTCCCGACCGCATCGCCCAGCGCCGCGGCGAGCCCGGCTCGTTCCGGCTGTCGGGCGGCGGCGGCGCCAGGCTGCCGCGCGAGGACCGGCTGGCCAATGCCGCGCTGCTGGTCGCGGCCTCGATCGAGATGAAGGCGTCCGCCCGCATCCGCCTGGCGGCGGTGCTCGACCCGGAGAATTTGCCGCCGGCGCTGCTCGCCCGCGCCGTCGAGACGGTCGAGAGCGGCTTCGATCCGGCATCGGGCGCCGTATTCTCCCGCCGCCGGCTGCGGCTCGGCGCGCTGATCCTGTCGGACCGCACCGAGCGGCTGGAACCCGGCCAGGGCGCCGGGGTCCTGGCGCGCGCGGTCGCCGATGGCGGGCTGCGGGCGTTGGCGTGGACCGAGGCCGCGCGGCAGCTGCAGGCAAGGGTGGCCTGGATGCGCGGGATCGATCCCGACGAATGGCCCGATCTTTCCGACAAGGCGCTGGTCGCCGAAATTAGCTGGCTGGAGCCCTATCTCGCCGGCCTCACACGGATTTCCGAAGTTGCCGGGCTCGACCTCGAGAAAATCCTCCGTGCGTGGCTGGGCCACGCCGCCGCCCGGCTCGACGCCGCGTTGCCCACCCACTTGGCGCTGCCCGGCGGGCGCGCGGCGATCGACTACACCGCCGCGGTCCCGACCGCTTCCGCCCGGGCGCAGGCCTTCTACGGCCTCGGCCGCGCACCGAAGCTGGCCGGGGGGAAAATCCCTCTGCTGCTGTCGTTGCTGTCGCCGGCGATGCGCCCGATCGCCGTCACCGCCGACCTTGAGGGCTTCTGGGCCGGCGGCTGGGCCGATGCCAGGCGCGACATGCGCGGCCGCTACCCAAAGCACGACTGGCCCGAACATCCCGGGGACAAAGCATCGTGATCTGCTAGGTTGCGGCAATGATCCATTCCGCGATGCCCGATCCACGAGCCAGAATGCTGACCCGCCGACTGGCGCTCGGCGCCGGCGCCGTGGCGCTGTCGGCGTGCAGCGGCCCGGCGCGCTCGCGCGTCGCCATCGACAGCTTCGCGCCGCTGGTGAAGAAGATCCTGCCGGCAGTGGTCAACATCGCGGTCACCGAAACGGTCGGCGGCGACATCGCCGTGCCGATCCCGCCGGCCCTGCGCGGCACCCCGTTCGAGCGTGAGTTCCGCAACCGGTTCCGCAACCGCCGCGAGCAGATGACCGGCGCCGGATCGGGCTTCGTCGTCGATCCCGCCGGCATCATCGTCACTAACAACCATGTCGTCGGCCACGCCGACCGCATCCTGGTGCTGTTCTCCGATGGCACCCAGCTGCCGGCCGAGATCGTCGGCATCGACGAGCTGACCGACATCGCGGTGATCCGGGTTGTACCGACGACGAGGCTGCGCGCCGTGCCCTGGGGCGACAGCAACGCGATGGAGGTCGGCGACTGGATCCTCGCCGCCGGCAACCCGTTCGGCCTCGGCGGCTCGGTCACGGCGGGCATCATCTCGGCGCGCGGCCGCGACATCGGCGCCAGCCCGTTCGACGACTTCCTGCAGCTCGACGCGCCGATCAATCCCGGCAACTCGGGCGGCCCGACCTTCAACATGGATGGCGAGGTGGTCGGCGTGAACACGGCGATCGTCACCCCGACCGGCGGCTCGGTCGGCATCGGCTTCGCGGTGCCGAGCGACATCGCGCGCCGGATCGTCGCCGAATTACGCGAAAAGGGCCGCATCGACCGCGGCTGGCTCGGCGTTTCGGTGCAGGACCTTGCCGCCGGCGACGGGCAGGTTGGCGGGGTCGCCGTCGCCGGTCTGGAACCCACCGGCCCGGCGGCACGCGCCGGGCTGCGCCAGGGCGACCGCGTCCGCGCCGTCAACGGCGACGCGGTCGAAACCTCGCGCGGCCTGATCCGCGCGGTGGCCGCGGTGCCGCCGGGCGGGCGCGTGCTGCTGTCGGTGGTGCGCGCCGGGCAGGACATCGACATCGCGGTGACGGTCGGCCGGCGGCCGACCGGCACCCCTGGTTAAAGGAGAACCGACGCATGCGTTTCCTGGTGGTCGAGGACGACAAGGACGTGGCCGGCTTCATCGTGCGCGGCCTGCGTGAGGCCGGACACGTCGTGGAGCACGCCGACAACGGCCGCGACGGGCTGTTCCTGGCGGCCAGCGAGGGCTTCGACACCGTGGTGCTCGACCGCATGCTGCCGGGCGGCATCGACGGGCTGCGGCTGCTCGAAACCCTTCGCGCGCAGAAAAGCACCGTGCCGGTGCTGATCCTGTCGGCGCTGGCCGATGTCGATGAGCGGGTGCGCGGGTTGAAAGCCGGCGGCGACGACTACCTGACCAAGCCGTTCGCCTTTGCCGAGCTGCTGGCTCGGGTCGAGGCGCTGGCGCGGCGTGGCCGCGGCGTAAGCCCGGTTACCAAGCTGATCGTCGAGGACCTCGAGATGGACCTGCTGTCGCGCCAGGTCCGCCGCGCCGGCCAGAAGATCGATCTGCAGCCGCGCGAATTCCGTCTGCTCGAAT
>JANXRT010000023.1 GCA_025356735.1 Acetobacteraceae bacterium
AGCCGCCGGTCGGTGGCGCTGGCGATGGTCAAGCCGACCAGCCCGAGCGCCAACACGCCGGTCGCAACCAGAACAGCCAAAGGCGGACGCGCATCGTCGGGCAGCAGCGCATCGCGGAACAGCGCCGCGCCGGGGATGCGCATCGCCCGGCCCAGCGGCGGCAGCGAGAAAGCCGCCGCCGTCAGCAGGCCGTAGATCGCCGCCAGGCCAAGCGATGCGGGATAGATGCCGGCGACTGGCGGCACCGGCAGGATGCCGGCCAGCAACCTGCCGGCAAGCACCGGCAGTGCCGCACCCGCGAACAGCCCCAGTACGACACCGGCCAGCGACAGCGCCATGACCTGGATCAGGCAGACGGAAAAAACCAGCCGTGCCGAAGCACCAAGGCAGCGCAGGATGGCGATCGATCTCGCCCGAGCATCCAGCCAGGCGCCGACCCCGTTCGCGACCCCGATGCCGCCGACCAGCAGCGCGGTCAGCCCGACCAGGGTCATGAACTGCCCGGTCTGGTCGATAAACCGGCCAACGCCGGGTGCCGCCTGCCGTGGATCACGTATCCTCCAGCCCTGATCGGCAAAATTTTCCCGAATGCCTTCAGTCACCGCCCTTGCGGACTGATCGGCGGGCAGCACCACCCGCAACGCATGGTTGGCCATCGCACCCGGCGCCAGCAGCCCGGTTGAGGCCAGCGCATCCATCCCAATCAGCGCCCTGGGCCCCAGAATCGACGGCGTCGCGATCCGGTCCGGCTCAACCCGAAGCTCGCCCCTGACGGAAAACTCGGCCGAGCCGAGCCGGACCCGATCGCCGACTTTCAAACCCAGCCGGTCCAGCACCACCCGCTCGGCGACCAGCCCATGATCGGCCAACGCATTGCCAACCGATAGCGGCGGCACGATCTCGGCGCGCCCGACCAGCGGCCACGCCGCATCGACCGCCTTCAGCTCGACCAGCAGCCGGTCGCCGCCTGGCGCCACCAGCAGCGAGCGCATCCGCACCGTGTCGGATGCCCGCGCACCTTTGGCATCCAGAAAATCCTGTAGCTTCTGGGGCAGCGCCATCGCCCCGCCCTCGATCTCCAGATCGCCGCCCAGGATGCGCCTTCCATCCTGCGAGATGCCGCGATCCGTCGCCTCTCGCAGCGTGCCGACGCCGGCGATCACCGCGACGCCAAGCGCCAGGCAGACGAGCACGATCCATAAGCCTCTCGCGCCGGTTCTTAGCTCTCGGAAGGCTAAGGAAAAAGCCAGGCCAAGGGCTTTGCCCCTGGACCCCACCAGAGGCGAGCCTCTGGACACCGTCACTTTTCTATCCTGCCGTCGGCCATGTGCACGACACGGGCGCACCTTGTCGCCAGGCGGGGGTCGTGGGTGATGAGCAGCAACGTCGTGCCGAATTGCCGCTGCATGGAAAACAGCAGGTCCATGACGATATCGCCGGTCGCCTGGTCCAGGTTGCCGGTCGGCTCGTCGGCCAGCAGCAACCCGGGCTTCGGCGCGAACGCCCGTGCCAGCGCCACCCGCTGCTGCTCGCCGCCCGAAAGCTGGCCCGGGAAATGGGTCAACCGATGGCCTAGCCCGACCGCCCGCAACGTCTCGGCCGCAACCGCCATCGCATCGCGGTTGCCGGCAAGCTCCAGCGGCACGGCGACGTTCTCCAGCGCGCTCATGCTCGGAATGAGGTGGAAAGACTGGAACACGATCCCGATCCGGTCGCGCCGCAGCCGCGCCAGCTGATCCTCGTCAAGCCGGGTAAGCTCGGCCTCGCCGACCCGAACGGAACCGGACGTGGCATGCTCCAGCCCAGCCAGCACCATCAGCAGCGACGTCTTGCCCGAACCCGAGGGTCCGACCAGCCCGATCGACTGCCCGCCCGCGATGTCGAGGTCGATGCCACGAAGGATATTGACCGGCCCGGCCGCCGAATGCAGGGTCAAATGCAGGTCGCGCACGACCACATGCGACTCGGCGGAAATGTCGAGGCGATGCGGCGATGCGGGTGAGATGGTGTCCATGAAGGCAGGATATGGGCGGCGAGGCGGAATTGCGAAAGCCATGCTCGCGTTGTCGCTGCTGATGTCCACGCGGCCAGCCGCCGCCGCCGAGGCTCCCAGCCTGCTGGTGCTGGGCGACTCGCTCACAGCCGGCTACGGCCTGGCCCAGGCCGACGGCTTCCAGGCCCGGCTCGCGGCGGCGCTGGCGGCGCGCGGCTTGACGGTGCGGCTGATCGATGCCGCGGTCTCAGGCGACACCGCGGCCGGCGGCCGGGCTCGGCTCGAATGGTCCCTGGCCGGCGCCCCGGTGAATGCCGCGATCGTCGAGCTTGGCGCCAACGACGGCCTCCGCGGCAGCGATCCCAGGCAGATGGAAGCCAACCTCGCCGCGATCCTGGATGCCCTGGCCGCGCGGAGGATACCGGTGCTGCTGACCGGCATGTACCCGCCGCCGAACATGGGCGCCGCCTACACCGCCGAGTTCCGCGCCGTGTTCGACCGGCTGGGTCAGCGCCCCGGCGTGATCTACGACCCGTTCCTGCTGGAGGGCGTCGCCGGCGACCCGGCGCTCAACCAGCTCGACGGCATCCATCCCAACGCGGAGGGCGTCCGTCGCGAGGTCGCCCGGCTGCTGCCTGCCGTCGAGCGTCTGGTGCGCAAGGCTCAGGCAGCCAAGGCTGCGACGACGCTATGAGGCTGTTCGTGGCGCTCGACCTGTCCTCGGAGGCCCGCACCCGGCTGTCCATGCTGGCCGGCGCCGGCCTGCCCGGCGCGCGCTGGGTGCCGCCGGAAAACTACCATCTGACCCTGCGGTTCATCGGCGACACGCCCGCCTATCGCTGCGAGGAGGTCGACCTCGCCCTCGCCGCCATCCGGTCCAGGCGTTTCTCCATGGAACTCTCCGAAGTCGGCGTTTTTGCCAAGTCCGGCCGCGCCAAGGCGGTGTGGGTTGGCGTTGCGCGCAACCCGGCGCTGGAACACCTCGCCGGCAAGATCGAGACCGCCTTGCAGCGCGCCGGGCTGGAGCCCGAGCGGCGGCGCTTCACCCCCCACGTCACCCTGGCGCGATGCAACAACGTGGCCGAGGACCGGCTGGCCAGCTTCGTGCAGATGCACAACCTGTTCCGCGCCGGACCGCTGGAGGTCTCGGCGTTCACCCTGTTCTCGTCGCTGCTCGGCAAGGACCAGGCGGTCTACACGCCCGAGGTCGAATACGAGCTGATCTAAGGCGTTTGAGAGGCTCTCAGCGTCTGATCTTTT
>JANXRT010000029.1 GCA_025356735.1 Acetobacteraceae bacterium
TCACCAGCACCGTCACCGGAAGACTCCACTGCCACTGCCGGCGCGCCACCACCGCCAGCAACCCGGTGGTGATGACCATGGTGCCGGCGACGGCGATCCCGTAGGCGGCGGCCAGGTTGTCCGACGAGCCGAACGACACCACGAGGGCGATGACGCAGACCATCAGCAGCCAGTTCACCTGCGGCACATAGACCTGCCCAATCGCCTCGTCTGAGGTCTGCCGGATATCGAGGCGAGGCACCAAGCCAAGCTGCATCGCCTGCTGGGACAAGGAAAACGCGCCGGAGATCACCGCCTGCGAGGCGATCACCGTCGCTGCCGTCGCCAGCAGCACAAGCGGATACAGGGCCCAGTCGGGAAACAGGTGGTAGAACGGGCTGTCCGCCAGATCCGGATGCGCCAGCACCAGCGCGCCCTGGCCGAAATAGTTCAGCACCAATGCCGGCAGCACGAAGCCGAACCAGTCGAGCCGGATCGGCCCACGGCCGAAATGGCCCATGTCGGCATACAGCGCCTCGGCCCCGGTCAAGGCGAGGAACACCGATCCGAGCGACAGGAAGCCGGTCCAGCCATGATGGGCGAGAAACCGGGCCGCGTGCATTGGGCTGAGCGCCGCCAGCACGCCCGGATCGCGCGCCACCTGCGCCAGCCCGGCCACCGCCAGCACCGTGAACCATACTGCCATGATCGGGCCGAACCAGGCGCCGATGCGCTCGCTGCCGCGGCTCTGCACGAAGAACAGGCCAACCAGCACCACCACCGTTATCGGAATGACGTAGGGCTTCAACGCCGGCGCCGCGACCTCCAGCCCCTCGACCGCGCTCAGCACCGAAATCGCCGGGGTGATCATGCCGTCGCCATAGAACAAGGCGGCACCGGCGATGCCGACCATAAGCAGGGCCAGATGCCGGCGCGGATTGCCCTCGGTGTGCGCGGCCAGGCCGAGCAGCGCCATGATGCCGCCCTCGCCATCGTTGTCGGCGCGCATCACGAACAGCACGTATTTGGCGGTGACCACGAACATCAGCGCCCAGAACACAAGCGACAGCAGCCCAAGCACGATCTCGGCGGAGCTGCCGCCACCCGCCGCTTTGAGGCATTCGCGAAGCGTGTAGATCGGGCTGGTGCCGATATCGCCGTAAACGACCCCCAATGCACCAATAACCAACGCGCGCCGCATGGGGTTCTTTGTCGTTTCCATGCTGGGGCAACTCGTAACGGTGGCGGGTGTTCCCCCGGGAGTAAGCCAGCATGAGGCTCTGCCCCAAACCCCGCCCCCTCTTTCAAGCACTGGGGAGCGCCCGGGAACGCATTCCTTAAGTGTGGGGGTTCAAAGGGGCGCCGGCCCCTTTGCGGGGTTTGGAGCAGAGCCCCATGCTTTCTTGCCTACGGCGTCAGCGACGCGACGATCAGGGCTATGCCCTGGGCATGCCAGCGTTGGGCCGCCTTGTGGTCGGCGCCGAGCGTGGCCGCCAGCCGGCGCCAAGTGAAGACGTGCCGCCCGGTCAGCGGGCTGACGACGGAGCGCGCGCCGACGATCCGCCGCAGCACGTGGCGTTCGGGCGGAATGCGGGAAATCCAGCCGAGCGCCTGTTCCATCTCGTCGATCTGCCGGGCGCTGGGCACCGGCGGCGCGGCGCGCCTGTTGTCCTGGCCGAGGACCTCCATCGCGGTCCGCACGATGTCGAGCGAGGAGGTGCGCAGCCGGGTCGAGTATCCGGTCTGGGGCAGGGCCAGCAGCGTGGCGCCGGCTTCCTCCAGGCGGGCGGTGACGTAGCGGGCGTCGATGAGGGGCGTTTCGGCGCAATGCAGGTCCGGGCGCGGCTCCATGAGGGCGCTCATCGCCATCACGATTCGAAGCACGGCAGCGGGTACGGGCAGCCTTCGAGCAGGGTGCCCGCGGTGATCGGCCCCCAGCTTCTGGGATCGCCCGCCGGCATGGCCTCGCGCCTTGGATCCTCCGGAGGCGGCACGATCGCGGTCAGCGGCAGTGCCGCGCCGATCCGGCGGCCGCGTTCGAGCACCGTGTAGCGCGACATGCCGAGCGCGCGGGCAATGCGGTCCCAGCTGCCCGCTTCGGCGCGCATGCGGCGGATGGTGAAATCCTGAGCGGTTGTCCAGTGGAGTTTCTGCGGCATGCCATCCTCGAACAAAACAAGAACATTGCCGTTAGTAAGGCATTGGACATCGAAACGTCAATGACTATAACTTCCCCTGACGGGAAAATTGCCTTGTGCAAGGCCGCAGGCGCCCACGCGGGGTTCGCCACTAGCAACCTGCCCCCGACCGCGCTACGGGAGGCCATTGCATATTGGACGGCCGGTTTCCAGGCCGGTCGTCATCGAAAGGACGGAAATGATGAACGAGATCGATGTTGCCCGGGTGCAGGCCTATCTTCGCGCCACGTTGGGCAACGACCGCATCCACATCGACCTGCCGAAGCGTCGCGGCGGCACGGTCGAGGTCCGGGTCGGGACCGAATTCATCGGAACGGTGCACAAGGACGACGATGACGGCGAGGTGTCGTTCTCGCTCCACATCACCATCCTGGACGAGGATCTTCCCGCGGTCGCCGTTGCCCGTCCGAAAGCCTGAATGTCGGGCCTTCGTGCCCGAAGCGGAACCGGGCGCAAAATTCCTCTTGCGGCGCGGGCGGGATGCGAACCATACTAACGCCATCGTTGCCGTCGCCGGCTCCTGCCCGGCTTGGTTTCGTCAAACTTGATAACGTTGGGTGTAGTGACGCAAAATCGCAAGAAGATGCCGGCGAGTGCCCGCCCGGTCGCTCCCGGGGATACCATCCTGGCGGCGCCGGGACCAATCGGCGCGCGCATCCGCGCCGCCCGGATGGAGCTCGGCCAGACCCAGGATCAGCTTGCGGTGGCGGTCGGGGTGTCGCGCAGCGCGGTCGCGCAGTGGGAAACCGGACGTGCCGGCCAGGTCACCGGCAACCTTACCCGAATCGCCGCCGTTCTTGGCGTCCCGGTGGAGTTCCTGATGTTCGGCCGTGACAAGCATGCTGTCGGCGGGGCGACGGGCGGCGACGAGATCGCCATGCTGCGCCTTTATCGCGCGTGCTCGGGGGAAGATCGCCAGTTTCTGCTGCGCACCGCGAAACGGCTGGCCCGGCCCTGATCGCGCTGCTAAGTCTGGCGCGCTGCCAAGTCTGGCGCCGGCACGGTTGGAACCCGTGGCGGCCGCATCGGTTCATTAGCCTGGCAAGCCCAGGCCGGCTCAATTTTCAGCCTCGCATCCCCAGGGAATCAGTCACGTGATCAAGAAGCTGCGCAAGGCCGTGCTCCCCGTCGCGGGCCTCGGCACCCGGTTTTTGCCTGCCACCAAGGCGATGGCCAAGGAAATGCTGCCGGTCGTCGACAAGCCGCTGATCCAGTACGCGGTCGAGGAAGCCCGCGCCGCCGGCATCGACCAGTTCTGCCTGATCACCGGGCGCGGCAAGACGGCCCTGGTCGAGCATTTCGACATCGCCTACGAGCTTGAGCGCACGCTCAGGGACCGGGGCAAAAGCGAGGCGCTGGAGGTGCTGCGCGCGACCCAGGTCGAGCCGGGCTCGATGGTCGCCGTCCGCCAGCAGGAGCCGCACGGCCTCGGCCATGCGATCTGGTGCGCCCGCGCCTTCATCGGTGACGACCCGTTCGCCATCCTGCTGCCCGACGATCTCGTGCTGTCCGAAACGCCGTGCCTGGCCCAGCTCGCCGAGGCCTATTACGAGACCGGCGGCAACGTCGTCGCCGTCACCGAGGTGCCGCGAGAGCACACCAACCGCTACGGCATCCTGCGCATTGGCCATGATGACGGCCGGCTGGTCGAGGTCCAGGGCCTGGTCGAGAAGCCGCTGCCGGCGGACGCGCCCAGCAACCTGTCGATCATCGGCCGCTACATCCTGATGCCCGAGGTGCTCCGCCATCTGGCCGACATGGAGCGCGGTGCCGGCAACGAGGTCCAGCTCACCGACGGCATGGCCAAGCTGATCGGCCAGCAGCCATTCCACGGCCTGCGCTACGAGGGCCGCCGGTTCGATTGCGGCGACAAGATCGGCTTCCTCGAGGCGCAGATCGCGTTCGCGCTCAAGCGCCCCGAGATCGCCCCCGCGGTTCGGGAATTCCTGAAGCAATACTGCTGACA
>JANXRT010000032.1 GCA_025356735.1 Acetobacteraceae bacterium
CAAACCGCGCCGAAGCGGCTTTTAGCCTGGAATTAAGTTGTCCGAATGAATTGCTGCGTTTGCGAAGGTTGCGTCGCGGCGCGTGCCGCCATAATTCTGTTGCAAGCCCGTTCGTGGGATCAAGGCACCAAGCCCAACGGCATCAACCTGGCACAAGGAAGCGCGCATGAGCGGCATCGGTTCGGTAACCATCTCCCTCGACGGATCCAACAAGTCGAGCAAGCTGCCGCTGATCGGCGGCACGGTAGGGCCGCCGGTCGCCGACATCCGCAAGATCTACAACGACCTCGGCATCTTCACCTACGATCCGGGCTACGGCGCCACGGCTTCGTGCGAAAGCAAGATCACCTACATCGACGGCGACGAGGGGGTCCTGCTGTATCGCGGCTACCCGATCGAGCAGCTGGCGGAAAAGTCCACTTTTCTTGAGGTCGCCTACCTGCTTTTGAACGGCGAGTTGCCGAACGCAGCCGAAGCCAAGGAATTCGACACCGGCGTGCGCATGCACACCATGCTGCACGAGCAGCTACGCGTGTTCTACAACGGCTTCCGCCGCGACGCGCATCCGATGGCGGTGATGTGCGGCGTGGTCGGCGCGCTGTCGGCCTTCTATCACGACAGCCTCGACATCAATAACCCCGAGCATCGCCGCATCAGCGCCTTCCGGATGATCGCCAAGGTGCCGACGATCGCCGCCTGGGCGCACAAGTACAACGTCGGCCAGCCGTTCATGTATCCGCAGAACGACCTCGGCTACGCCGAGAACTTCCTCTACATGTTCAACGCGGTGCCGGCCGAGCCGTACCGTGTCAACCCGATCCTGGCGCGCGCTATGGACCTGATCATGATCCTTCACGCCGACCACGAGCAGAACGCCTCGACCTCGACCGTGCGGCTGGCCGGTTCGACCGGCGCCAACCCGTTTGCCTGCATCGCCGCCGGCATCGCCAGCCTGTGGGGCCCGGCACATGGCGGCGCCAACGAGGCGGTGCTGCACAAGCTGGGCGAGATCGGCCACGTGAAGAACATCCCGACGTTCCTGGAGCAGGTCAAGGACAAGAACTCCAAGGTTAAGCTGATGGGCTTCGGCCATCGGGTCTACAAGAACTTCGATCCGCGCGCCAAGATCATGCAGGCGACCTGCCACCAGGTGCTGGGTGAGCTTGGCATCAAGCACGACCCGCTGCTCGAACTGGCGATGGAGCTGGAGAAGATCGCCTTGCACGACGACTATTTCGTCAGCCGCAAGCTGTATCCGAACGTCGATTTCTACTCCGGTATCATCCTCAAGGCGATGGGCTTCCCGCTCAGCATGTTCACCGCACTGTTCGCGGTGTCGCGCACCGTCGGCTGGATCAGCCAGTGGCAGGAGATGATCGCCGATCCGGAGCAGCGCATCGGCCGGCCGCGCCAGATCTACACCGGAGCGGCGCAACGCGACTACGTGCCGCTCGACCGGCGCGACTGACGGAGGGAAAAGGCCAGAGCTCTTTCCCCGTTAGCATTTCGACTGGCTGGGGTTGCCAGTGGCTGGGGTTATCAGTCGGGCCCTTGGCTTAAGTTAGGCGCCCTGGGGCGCTACCCCGGGGGGGTTTGGGGCAGAGCCCCATGCTTCAGCCATAGATTACAACTATGTAACCTAAACCTCTAAGCTGTGGACAATGCAGTGCATTATTTGTTGATAAGGTTTGTAAACACCGTTTGGTAACCGATTTGAAAGACTCGTTAATCTTTATATCCGCCCGAATAGCGAAATTTTCAAAAACACTAAAGTCCAATTTTTACCCTGAACGGATACAGAACTGCCAACTTCGCAGCAACTTTCAGAACCGACTCTTCTACCTGAAGTTAATAAACCTCTTTCTTATTAACGTATCGGTAACCTATGTTGCATCCATAGGTTGCGGCCGCGCGATCATAACCTCAGGAAGCAGAATGCAGCATTTCAACTCCATCGACTCTCAGGTGCGTGCCAGCCTCAAAACATGGCCGCAACATCCTCCCGGAATGGTGAAAAGCAGCTCTGGCCAGGACTTCTGGCTGCGTGGGCGGCCGTCTGAAAAACACGCCAACAATCCCTATTTGAAGCTGCCTGGCAGCAGCCGGTTTCGCACCCTTCCGGATGGCCTGTGGCTGAATTTCGCCGGCAGCGTTGCCGAACCTTTCGTCGACATCCTCGGCGTTATGTAGCAAACGCACCTAACGCCGAGACATGCCGTCGAGACTAGGTAGAAATATTCAATGCTTGCCCAGGCAGGCTAGATTGCCACCAAACCGGCAGCAGATGACGCGGTGGAACCGGCAGACCGACATGCTCCCACATCCAGGCAGCCGCACCACGGCTGAGGGATTTGCGGGCGGTATCGACCTCAGCCAAAGCAACCCGCCTTTCCTCCAAAGACCATTCTGCGTACGGCTTTGCCGAGGGCGCGGCAGCACCATTCCCCGTGTAGCTCCCCGTTCGCCGAATGGATGGCAAGACATCAGCCCTCACCCATTTGCGAAACCGGGTCGCGTGCGGCTTCCGGCTTTTGAAGATCAATGCATAAAGGCCAGATTCGGAAATTACGATGACCTCCTGATGGCCCCCAGGGGTATCGGTAGTATCTAGCCCCTTTTCGTCGTCATCCAGACCCGTGACAGCGTCCGCTGCGTTGACGACGCCCAGCGCTCGGCAAACATCGCTGGCGACAAACCATAGCACGCCATCTTTTTCGATTACGCGAATTGTGATCTCGCCTTCAAAGAGAAAAGGTGTTATCGTATGTCCAGTCATATTGCTGATTCCTAAGTGAGATGATGAATTCCCCGGTTGCACGGGGTCGAATAGCCGGCGGCGGGATCATGCCTGCGAAGCACTTCCCGCCGCCGCCTCCCCAACAGCGTCCAATCCCTTTTTCAGCAAGAACCGAATAGCTGCTGTTCGGCTCGGCATCTCTGCCGCAATTCCCCAAGCGTCCAGCCTTTCAGCTTCGTCCCTCGGGATTACGGCTATCAGCCGAGTGAGCATGTCCGGGGGCGCCTTGCGGGCATAACCATCGACTCGTCCGCTCATGGCGCCACCTTCCTGCTACAGGAACACCTACACCACGATATATGGTCCGTTGTCAATTTTCAGCGAAGTGTGACATGCTCTATCCATGGTCATTGGACATACCAATGTGCATCGGGAGGTATTTTTGGCTGACAAGGAGGGTATGGAGCGCAAGGTCTATGTGCTGCCGGCGGAGCTAGGGGGGCGGATTCGGGCTTATCAGCTCGCGCAAGGCATTTCGTCCGAGGTTGAGGCTGCCCGCCGCCTCTTGGATTCCGCCCTTCAGATGCGTGACACGACAGAAGACATCCTAAAAAAGCTGAAATCCCGGTTTGCTGAAGAAAAAGACCTTCGCGTGCTCGCACGAGATATCCTCGCAGGCCATCCTCTAGTAAGCGCCGTCCATTTTGCTGACGACGGAGTGTGGTTCTATCTCAAAGGAGAGGAGCGGGGTAAAATTGGCCGAGATGGGAAAACGTTTTCCGGGCAAGGTGACGTTGACGAAGGCTGGCATTTATACCCGCCGCCAGCCCCACGAGCCCGTGCTGCCGCTCCTTCATGGGATACCCCGAAGGGAGGGGACTTAGACGACGAGATACCTTTTTAGGTCGCTTCGCCTTTCTCCGTCGCCTGAATGCCAAGCGGCACCTCACCACGAAAAAGAAAGGAAATTCCCGCCTGTCCTTTGAGATGGCGGG
>JANXRT010000047.1 GCA_025356735.1 Acetobacteraceae bacterium
GCTTGAGGTCCGCGCCGGCTTCCCGCCCGAGGACAGCCTGGATGGTGCCGACCACGCCGCCGCGGTGTGGTGCTGGAGCCACAACCAGGCGGCCGGCCGCGGCGCCGACACGCTGCCTGGCGCCAAGCGCCTGTTCACCCCGCTCGGCACCGGCCGTGGCGCCGTCGGCGTGATCGGCATCGACCGCGATGAGGCCGATCGTGACAGGACGGGCATCCTGCTGACCCCCGAGCAGCACCGCCTGCTCGACGCGCTGTCCGACCAGGCGGCCCTGGCGATCGAACGCGTGTACCTGGCAGGGGATGTCGATCGGGCAAAGCTGGTGGCCGAGACCGACCGGCTGCGGTCGGCGCTGCTGACTTCGATCTCGCATGATCTGCGCACCCCGCTGGCCTCGATCCTCGGCTCCGCCAGCAGCCTGTCGCATCACGGCCCGCAGCTTGACGCGGCCGAGCACGCCGCCCTGCTGCGCACCATCCAGGAGGAGGCGGAGCGTCTCAACCGCTTCATCGGCAACCTGCTGGACATGACCCGGCTGGAGTCCGGGCCGTTGCAACCGCGGCTGGCGCTGGCTGACGTGTCCGACGTGGTCGGCGCCGTGCTCTACCGGGCGGAAAAGATACTGGCCGACCACACCATCGAGGTGACGCTCGCCGCCGGGCTGCCGATGCTGTCGCTTGATGTCGTGCTGTTCGAGCAGGTGCTGTTCAATCTGCTCGACAACGCCGCCAAATACGCGCCTGTCGGTTCGTGCATCGAGCTGCTGGCGAGCCAGGAGGGCGACCAGGTGAAAATCCGGGTGCAGGATCAGGGCGACGGTCTGCCGGAGGCGGAACTGGAGCGCGTGTTCGACAAGTTCGTGCGCGTGAAGCGCACCGATCGCCAACGCGCCGGCACCGGCCTTGGCCTCGCCATCTGCCGCGGCTTCGTCGAGGCGATGGGAGGCACCATCCTTGCGTCGAACCGCCGCGATCGTTCCGGCGCCATTTTCACCATCGATCTGCCGATCCCGCCGCAGGTCGAGCCCCCCGTGGAGGAAGCGTGACCGAGGCTACCTTGCCGGCGAACGCTCCGCACCTGCACATGGGTCCGATGCGGGTGCTGGTTGTCGATGACGAGCCGGCGATCCTGCGGTTTTTGCGCTCCGGGCTGGCCAGCCAGGGCTACGTCGTGTCGGAGGCGGCCACAGGTGCCGCCGCGCTGGAAGCGATCCGGCGCAAATCCGCCGACCTGATCGTGCTCGACCTGGGGCTGCCGGACATCGATGGGCTTGACATCGTGCGCCAGCTTCGGGAAGCGGGCGACACCATACCGATCATCATCCTGTCGAGTCGGGAGAACGAAGGTGCCAAGGTGGCGGCGCTCGACCTCGGCGCCGACGATTACGTAACGAAGCCATTTGGGATCGATGAGCTTCTGGCCCGCATCCGCGCCGCCCAGCGCCACCGCTTGCAGCAGGCGGGCGAGCGCCCGATTTTTCGCAGCGGTGACCTGACCGTGGATTTGGTCCGCCGGATCGTGACCGTGCGGGGCGCCGAAAAAAAGTTCTCGCCTCGTGAGTACGACATCCTGCGACTCCTCGTCGCCCATGCCGGCAAGGTGCTGACCCACCGCTTCCTGCAGCGCGAGGTCTGGGGGGCGGATGTGGACGTGCAGTATCTTCGCATCTATATCCGCGCCCTACGCCAGAAGATCGAGGCCGACACCGAACGGCCGCAGCATATCCTCACCGAAACCGGTGTCGGTTACCGGCTGAAAGCGGGCCCAGATGGCTGATCGTAAAGACCGGGCTGATCATGAAGATCGCTAACCTTCTGGCACCCGATCGCGTGATCGCCGGATTTCAGCCGGCCGACAAGGCACAGTTGCTCGGCGAGCTGTCGCGCCGCGCCGGGGCCTTGCTGCAGCTGCCGCCGCAATCGATCCTGCAACCGCTTCAGGCTCGCGAGACCCTCGGCTCGACCGGACTCGGCCGCAGTTTCGCACTGCCCCACGCCAGCGTCGAGGGTATCGGCGCGCTGTTCGGCCTGTTCATGCGGCTCGATCGGCCGATCGACTTTCAGGCGATCGACGACAAGCCCATAGACCTGGTTTTCGTTCTGCTGTTCCCGGCCGCCGTGGCGGGCGAGCGCATCGCCGCCCTGGCCGCGATTTCCAGGAAATTCCGCGACGAGGCGTTCGTCGCCCGCCTGCGCAAGACAAAGACCACGCCGGCGCTCTACCATCTGCTCGTCGCGGACAAAAGCGACCCATGAATGGGAGAAGACGATGACCGGAATGCTCGCGGGCAAGACCGCCCTGATCACCGGCGGCTGGCGGGGGATCGGACGCGCGACGGCGCTGCTGTTCGCGGCCGAAGGCGCCAAGGTCGCGGTCGCCGACCTGTCGGAGGACAACGCCGCCGAGACCGTGGCCGAGATCAACCGTGCGGGCGGCCAGGCTATATCGCTTGGCGGCGACGTGACCGACGCCGCGGCGGTGGCGGCGATGGTGGCGGCAACGGTAGCCGCGTTCGGCCGGCTCGACTGCGCTTTCAACAACGCCGGCATCTCCGGCTACCAAGTCGGCATGGTCAGCAAGCGCATCCATGAGTGGGAGGAAGGCGCCTTCGACCGGCTGGTCGAGATCGACCTGAAGAGCGTCTGGCTGTGCATGCGCGCCGAGTTGCGGCAGATGCTCGCTCAGGGCGGCGGCACCATCGTCAACACGGCCTCGATCGCCGGGCTGATCGGGCTGCGCACCTCGGGCGCCTACGTCGCCAGCAAGCACGGCGTGATCGGCCTGACCAAGACCGCGGCACTGGAATACGCCGAAGACAACATCCGGGTGAACGCCGTCTGCCCCGGATACATCACTACCGACATGACCAAGACCACCGTGGAACGGCTGGGTGACAGGCTGATGGACCTGGTCCCCACCAAGCGCATGGGCGTGCCGCAGGAAATCGCCGAAATGGTGTGCTGGCTGTGCTCGGAACGCGCCTCGTTTGTCACCGGTGCGGCCTACAACGTCGACGGCGGCTACATTGCAAATTGACCGGGGGCATTGCGGCGGGCCTGGTGGCAGTGCAGCGGCAGGTCTAGTCCACGAAACAAATCCGCCAGCTCGGCGATCAGGCTGCGGCGGGGATGGCTGCGCCGGGACAGCAGCAGGACATCGCGCGCAATCGGCTCCGGCCCTGGCGGGCTGAATGAGACCATGCCGCCGGCGTCGCCAAGCCGGGCCGCCGCCAGCGCCGGAACCAGCGAAACGCCCTCGCCCGCCGCCACCATCTGATGCAGCAGGTTAAGCCCGGCAGCATGCCGATCCAGCCGTCCGGACGAGATGCCGCAGGCTACAAGGACGTGATTGCGCAGGCAGTGCCCGTCATCGAGCGTCAGCAGCAGCCCCGGTAAGGGCGGCCAGATCGGCGGCATCTCCGACTGGTGCATCAGTAGCAACGGCTCGGTGAACAGATCGTGCTGCTCGAACGCCGGCTCGATCGGCGGCGTGCAGACCAGGATCGCATCGAGTGCGCCCTCCCGCAGCATGCGGATCAAATCG
>JANXRT010000496.1 GCA_025356735.1 Acetobacteraceae bacterium
GCGGTCCGACGGCCAGGCATTGGCGTCGTGAGTGCAGGACAGGCTGGACCCGTTATGGCTGGCATAGGTGTCGAGCGCGTATTTGACCACGTCGTGGCCGGCAACGCCGATCGCGTGCAGGCAGAGCTGGCCGGTGAATTCGGGCAGTCCGAAGCGCTGACGGACCTCGCGGCTATTGATGGCGATGCCGGCGGGGCCGCTCGGCAGCGCCTGCTCCCAGGTCGCGAGCGGCGTGCCGGCAGCGTCGAACAGGCGCAGCCAGAAGCGCACGGATTTTGCGCCGTAGTTAGCCCAGTAGTTGGCGGTGACCAGCCGGGTGGACAGGCCGCCCTGCTCGCGGAAGAACACCAGGTTGGTGGCGAAGTTCAACTTATCCAGATATTTCTTTGGGTTGGTCAGCATGACATCGGGCAGCCGGGCTTCGTCCAGCGTCAGCACCGTGGCGCCAGGCGGCAGCAGGTGAGCGATCTGCGCCTGGACCTTGGCCGCATCAAAGGCGGCGATCAGCACGATGTCGGCGTTCGAGGATGTGAGATCGGTGAGCGCGCGCGCGACATGCCCGGCGCGGTCGCGCCCGATGTCCATGACGTTCTGGACGTAGATCGCGTCGAGGCCGGGGAGGCCTGGGTACATCGCCAGCATCGGCTCGGCGATGCCATCGGGATCATAGAGTGCGACGCGGCCTTGAAGGCGTCCGTACAGCTCCGCGAATGCCTCTGCGGCGAGCGGGTGGGCAAGCGCCTTGTAGAGAACGTTGCCGCCGGCGCGGGCGTCGAAAGTCTGGATTTGCAGCATGGGCTTTCCCTACCTTGGACGGCCAGGGAATCCAAGGCAGCCTTGAACGCCAGAACCGCCAACTTCCACTTTCACTTCCCGCCTTGCACCGTTTCGCTTTACTGTTCAGACGTCATTCCGGCCTGAAGGACCTTCGATGAGTTCCAGCACGCTGCAATATCCTTACGACACCATCGTGCGGATCACCGATGCGATTGGTGGCGTGGCCTGGCAAGGCTCCGGCGTGCTGATTGCGCCGGACGAGGTGCTGACCGCGGCTCACATCGTCTATATGCAAGGGGTTGGCACCGCCAGCAACATCGTGGTCACACCGGCCGATGACGGGACGGCCCCGCTGG
The DNA here is from genome assembly GCA_025356735.1 of Acetobacteraceae bacterium. Classification (GTDB taxonomy): domain Bacteria; phylum Pseudomonadota; class Alphaproteobacteria; order Acetobacterales; family Acetobacteraceae; genus PALSA-911. The sequence continues at coordinate 1,134 of JANXRT010000496.1, forward strand.
GAACCGCCAACGGCACCAACTTTCATTACTGGCCGATTGCCGACGCCAACGACCTGATCAGTTTCTATGATTCGCAGAACGACTATGCCGTCATCCATCTCGATCACCCATTTTCCGGCCTTGGCTTCATGGGTCTCCAAGCAGATTTCGCAGGAGGCAGCGTCACTCTCAGCGGCTATCCGGCGTCGGCCCGCGGTGGAATGGTCAACAGCAGCCAGGTTGAATATCCAAACCCCTACTACAGCCTGCTGGACGGCTATACGGTGGGTCCGGGATCGAGCGGCGGGCCAGTCTGGATTACCAACGGCCTGGGACAGCCCTACGTCGTCGGCATCGTCTCAAGCGGCAACAGCACCAACTTGCAAGGCCACAACACGCTTATCACGACGTCAGCCTTCAACACGATCGAAGGTTGGTTGCAGGCGGACCAAGGGTCTCCCGCATTGTCGCCGACCGAGGTCCGTAACAATGCCGGCAACGTCTCGACCGACCTGGCGCAGCTCGAAAGCCGGGCACAGCAAGGCACGCTCACCTTGATCACGCTGACCGATCCCGGCCTGCCGACCCTGAAGCTGAGCCTGGCTGCGCTGCTCGGCGGCACCGATGCACTGCATTTCATCGGAGGCAGCTTCGCGGTCGATGCCTCTGGCACCGGCGCACGGGGCAACGCGGCGCCGGTGTTGGCCGCCTCGCTCGGCGCCAGCACGCGCATCGTCGACATACAGTTCGCCGACGGGCAGCTGGTCTATGATCCTGCGGCGCCCGCGGCGCAGGTGTTCCGCCTGTATCAGGCGGCACTCGGCCGTGCGCCTGACGCTGCCGGCCTCTACAACTGGATCAACCTGGTGAAATCGGGGGCGCCGCTGACGGCGCTGGCGGACGGGTTCATCGCCAGCGCGGAGTTCCAGATCCGGTTTGGGACCAACCTCGGCAACGGCGACTTCATCAGCCAACTGTATCTGAACGTTCTGCATCGCGCGCCGGATGCGCAAGGTTTCAACGGCTGGTCCGCAGCACTCGCGACCGGCACCAGCCGCGCCCAGGTCGTGGTCGGGTTTTCCGAGAGCGCGGAAAACAAGCTGGCTACCGCGGCCAGCGTTCAAGCCGGCATATGGGATCTGGACCGGAACGCGCCGCCGGTCACCAGGCTGTACGACACCGTGTTCGGCCGCCTGCCCGATGCTGGCGGATTGGCAAACTGGGACCGTGCGCTGGATGCCGGAGTGCTGACGCTGGACCAGGCTGCCGCCCAGTTCGTGCAAAGCCCGGAATTCGTCGTGACCTATGGATCGCTGTCGAACTCGGCCTTCGTCACCGCGCTTTATGCCAACACCCTGCACCGCGCGCCCGATCCGGGTGGCCAGGCGATATGGACCAATACGCTCGACGCCGGCGGCCTATCCCGATCCGGGGCCGTGCTCGGGTTTTCCGAAAGCCAGGAGCACCAGAACAACACCGCCGACAACATATTCGGCACCGGCGCAGCGAGCCTCGGCGTTCGGCTTGCCTGACTGGCCGGCTAAAGATGCAGCCTGCGGCACATCTCCTCGGCCGCCTGTCGCGTGTCGTCGATGGGTGTGATCGGCCAGGTCTCCAGACGGCTGTTGAAAGGGCCGGATGCGGCCGTCGCCCATCAGCCCGTCGAGGAACAGGCGGATGCGGCGGGATTTTCCCGGTAGTTCGAGAAACAGCACCGGCACGCCGGTGGCGGCGGCCTCGGACACCATCGAGACGCTGTCCATAGTCGGGAGGATGAAGTCGGCCAGTGCCAGCATGCCGAAATACGGGTTGGCGCCGGTGCCGTCCCAGACGTGGCCGCCGAGCGGTGCGAGCGCGTCGGTCAGGATGCGCGTGACCTCGGGCGGCGTGCGGCGCGACGGCGTGACCATGACACCCGCGCCGTCGCGGGCGAGGCCTGCAAGCTGGGTTGCAATCCGGGCACCGGCCATCGCGTCCAAACGAAACCGCCCGTTGGAGCCGCCGACCAGCGCGGCGACGAGCGGGCGCGGCAGATGGGCGAAATTTGGCCGCCACCGTATGGCCTCGGCGATGAGGCGATCCCTGGTGGCGCGGTGCAGCGCCGTGCGCGTGACGATGACGTTCGGGCCGGTGATCTCGTCATGGCGGTTGACGACGACGACATCGAATTTTGCCGGATCGATGCGCGGATTCTGGACCTGGACGGCTGGAAGGCCGCGCTGTTTCAAGGCGGCAACCACGACCGCCGACATGCCGCCGCAGCCAATCAGCAGGTCCGGCAGCGGCGGCGCCAGAGTTTCCGGCGGGATCGCCAGCAGCGGCGCCGGCCATAGCCGGGCGGGGAGCCGTTTCCACGGCGAGCGCGGTCGCAATACCCGAAGCTCGGTGGCAAAGCCGGCGGCCTCCGCCAGCCCGAGCGCCTGCGCCTGAAGGCCGGCATAGTCGTCGCTCAATATCCAGGAGGTTGTCATCGGCCGGTTTTCGTCGCGCCGGCATCGAGCGTCAACCGAGGAGCCTCGCTGCCGGTTGTCAAGCTCGTAACGAGATGGTAGCGGCCAGACGATGATCGAACATGCCAGCCTGACGCCGCTGACACCGACCGCGCGGCGACGGCTGGTCGGCGCCTGGCTGCGCGACCGCGGCCAGTTCGCGCGCAAGATCATCCCGCGGACCTGTCCGGTATGCGGCTTTACCGGCATGTTCATCAGCGTCGGCAAGCCGGCGCGGTGGGATGCGCGCTGCCTGAACTGCGGCTGCCGGGAACGCCACCGCCTGACCTGGCTGTGGATCCATGAGGGTGGACAGAACAAATTCGCGGGCAAGCGCATCCTGCATTTCGCCCCTGAAAAGGCGTGGATGCGGAAGATGCAAGGCAACCCGCTCTACGAAACCGCCGACTGGTTGCAATCGGGCGTTACCCACAAGGTGGATATCACCGCCGTCGCGCTGCCGGATGCGAGCTACGACGTCGTCATGGCGCACCACGTACTTGAACATATCGACGATGACCGGCGCGCGATGGCGGAGCTGTTTCGGCTGCTGCGGCCGGGCGGAATCGGCGTGTTCACCGTCCCGGTCAATGTTTCGCGGCATCGGACCTACGAGAACCCGGCGATCACCTCGCCCGAATTGCGGGTCGCGCATTTCTCGGCCCCCGACCACCGACGCTATTACGGGCTGGACTTTTCGGACCGGCTGGGTGCGGCGGGGTTCACGGTGGAAACCTGGCGCATGGCGCCGGAGCAGGAGCCGAGGTTCGGGCTGCTGCGCGACGAATGGATCTATGTCGCGAGCAAGCCGGCCTGATCCGGCATGGCGGACCGCATCCTGGTCATCCGGCTCGGCGCCCTGGGCAACATCGTCCAGTCGCTGGGGCCGTTCGCCGCCATCCGCCGGTTCCATGCCGATGCCGAAATCACGCTGCTGACGCTGCCAATTTATGCCGAATGGATGGCGGGTTCGCCCTATTTCGACCACGTATGGGCGGACGACCGCCCGGATTGGAGCGATCTGATCGGACTTTGGCGGTTGCGCCGGCGGCTGCGCAATGGTCGGTTCGACCGCATCTACGACCTGCAGACGTCGGGCCGCAGCAACCGCTACTTCCAGCTGCTTAGGCCCGGCTGCCGCCCTCAATGGTCCGGCATCGCATCCGGCTGTGCCCTGCCCGACCGGGACCCGGCACGCAACCGCACCCACGATCTGCTGCGCCAGGCCAATCAGCTGCGCCAGGCCGGCATCGTCGACACGCCGCCCGGCGATCTTTCCTGGTGTACCGGCGATGTCGCCAAATTCAACCTGCCGCCGCGGTTCGCGTTGCTGGTGCCGGGATGCTCGCCGACACGGTTGTCGAAGCGCTGGCCGATCAGACACTATGCCGACCTTGCGCGCGTTCTGCTGGCGAGGGACATGGTTCCGGTGGTTGTCGGCGCCGGCTCGGAACGCGAACTCGGCGCCAAGTTGGTGGCGGAAGTACCGCAGGCGATCGATCTCACCGGCCGGACCAGCCTCGGCGACATCTGCGACTTGGCGCGCCATGCCGTGTGCTGCGTCGGCAACGATACCGGGCCCACCCACCTGATCGCCACTGCGGGCTGCCCGACGGTCGCGATCTTCTCGTTCGACTCCGATCCAGGCCTGTGCTCACCTGGAGGTGCGGATGTACGCGTGGTTCGGACGCGCGATCTTGCGGAGCTGGAGGTGGGCACGGTGCTGGCGGCGCTTACGCCGTAGGCAAGAGAGCATGGGCTCTCCCTCCGCAGGCATTCCACCTGTTCGAAGACGAACAGTCGGAATCTTTGCCTGCTACGCCCAAACTCGCCAAGGGGCCGTCGCCCCTTGGAACCGCTCCACTTAAGGGATGCGCCCCGGGGCGCTCCCCAGCGGGGTTTGGGGCAGAGCCCCATGCTCACTTACCTGCCGCAAGATGCCGCCTGATCTGTTCGACGGTCTCTATCCGCACCGGTTGCTGCAGCTGGCCGATCGGCTTGGCATCCCGGGCCTCTATGGTTGCGATCTTTTCCGTCCGGATAACTGAGGCCACCGGCAGGCCTGCGGCGGCGTAGTCGGCGATCTCGACATCTCCCGGCCAACCGCGGTTGGCTGCGCTGGTGATCATCAGTACCCACAGCAGCGAGGGCCGGTCCGTCGTGGTGGGCGATGCGACTACCAGGGCCGGACGAAACTGCCGCACTGGACGATCCGTGTAAGGAAAGGGCACCCGGACAATGTCCCAGACCTGCGCCACGCGACTTCACCTACAATGTCGAATAGGCAAGCCTGTCCGCTTCCGACTCCCACTCGCTGAACGTCACGAACGGATTGTCCGTCTCCGGGTGTGTTGGAATCGGCGCCTTGAGGATCACAACCCGATCAGCCTCGATGACATAGGCAAGTTCATCGCCCGGCTGGACACCAAGCGCCGCCCGGACCGGCTGCGGTATGGTGGTCTGTGCCTTGGTGGTCAAACGGCTAGTGATCATGATGCCTCCCGCAAGAAGTGTTCTACGGTAAGGATTTTCCTTGCTGAATGCAAGATTCGCCTGTGCTATGGCGCTACTCCGCCGCAACCTGCTGCAGATCGCGGGAGTAGTCGATCGAGACCGGGGAATTAGCCTCGAACGGGCTGTCGAGGCCGAGCTTCTTGCCATATTCGCGAAGCTGCGGCATCACTTCCTGACCGAGCAGACGGATGCAGGTCTTGGCGTCAGCGACCGAGACGTCGCCGTCGTTGCCCCAGAACGACATGATGCCGGGGCGGGTTTCCTCCATGATGTATTTGAGCTTGGCGACGCATTGGTCGACCGTACCGCAGATGATCATCATGCTCTCGCGCTGCTCCTCGAAGGTCGGCGCACCACGCGGGCTGATCGCTCGGCCGCTGGCGAACTCGACGAAGTTGCGGCGTTGGCTGGGCGAGAAGTAGCCCGACGGGCTGCTCCATACCGGGTGCGCGAGCCCGGTGAACTCACCCTGCATCCAGAGGAATTTCTTCGCGTTTTGGACGGCTTTTTCCTCGGTGTCCGAAACATGGACGCGGATCAGGTAGCCGCGATTCTCCGGCCCCGGCGTGTAGCCGACCTCGGCCGCCGCGGCGTCGTAGGTCTCCCAGATTTTCTTGGTCGCCTCGACCGAGGTGTTGAGGCAGATATACGGATAGCGCTTCTTCGCCGTCCAGATGATGGTTTCCTTGGAAAGCACACCCGGAACCCAGATGCGCGGGAACGGCTTCTGCATCGGCACCGCCCACGGGTTGACGACGCGATGCTGGTAATGCGTGCCCTCCCACCGGAACGGGCCGGGCTGCGACCAGGCTTTCACGATCAGGTCATGCGCCTCCTCGAAGCGCTCGCGGTTGAAGGCCGGGTTGACGCCCGAGGCCAGCTGCTCCTGGCCGCCGCCGCGAACAAAGCCGGAAACCAGCCTTCCCTTGGAGATCATATCGATCATCGCAAGCTCTTCCGCCAGCCGCACCGGGTTGTCGGCCAGCGGCAGCGGGTTGCCGAGGATGACGATCTTCACCCGGTTGGTGACCGCGGCGAGGATCGAGGCGAAAACGTTGGTTTTCGCTTGCATGCAGAACGGGGCGTTGTGGTGCTCGTTCAGCATGATGCCATCGACGCCCATCTCCTCGGCATAGATGTACTGCTCCAGGTATTCGTTGTAGAGCCGGCTGCCCTCGTTGCTGTCGTAGTGCTTGTTCGAGAACATCAGCGCCGTAGCGCCGAAATCCAGGCCTTCCTTCGAGCTGTAGGCCGACATCGGCTGCTCGGTGAAATACATCAGATGCATGGCAAGGCTCCTGTTTTCGGCTTTGTTCAGCTATTGAGGAATTCGGTGACCAGCCTGGCGAATGCCTCGGGCTGTTCCATGTCGAGGCAATGGCCGGCGTTCCTGATGACGTCGCATCGGGCGTTGCCGAGCGCCTTCGCATACTGGCCCTGTACCTCGATGGGGACGATCTTGTCGTCCTCGCCCCATACGACGAGGGCGGGCGTACGCACGCCGCCGAGCAGATGCGGCAGGGTCTGGCTGTACATGTAGGGCTTCCAGGCGGTCCGAAAGCACATTTCGCGGCAGATGTCCCATTGCTCCAGCTGGTCGGTGGTGACGTCGCCGAACACGCGCGCAAACGCCGCCGGATCGTGGAAGCCGGCGCGGGCGTAGTCGATGTAGCTGACGATCGCCTGGTCCATGATGAAGCCATCGCTGGGCTTGATGCCCATGGCGCTGGCCAGCACCAGGCGGCGGTAGGCGGTCGGCGCCTGGCTGGCCATCTCGGCCGCGATCCAGCCGCCAAAGCCGGCGCCGACCAAGCTGACATCGTCGGCGTCAAGGTCGGCCAGCATCCAGGCATAGATCGCGGCGATGTCGCGCGGGCTGCGCAGCCAGGCCGGACGGTCGGTGGACAGGCCCCAGCCGGGGTGGTGCGGCAGCAGCACGTCGAAGTGCCTGGCCAGCTCGTCGTAGACCGGCAGGCGGTTCGGCGTGCCGATGTCATGGTGCAGGAACAGCAGCTTCCTGCCCGATCCGGCGCGCGACAGGTTCAGCTTGACGCCCGCCGCTTCAACGATCTGATCGGTCCAGGCCACGCTCGTCATGTCTTGTTTCCAACCGCTGAGTTTCTTGTTGCGGCCAGGATACCCATGGGTAGGAAGGCTTGTCCAATGACGTGCCGGGCGGATGTGTCAGGTGGCCAGGGCGCGGCTCAGACCACGTCCGCCGGCCGCAGCCGGCACCACTCGGCCTCGGCGCCGTACTCGATCTGCACCGTCACGTGGCCGATGCCGAAGCGCTCGCGGATACCGGATGCGACCTCGTGCGGGCGGCAGGCGGCGCCCTCGGCCGATTGAACGAGGTGAACGGTGAGCGCGGACTGCGTCGTGCTCAGGCCCCAGATATGAAGATCGTGGATTTCGGCGACGCCGGGAAATTGCCCAAGATAGGTCTGTATGTCGGCAGCGACCAAGCCGGGCGGAACCGCGTCCATCGCCAGGGCGGTACTTTCCCGCAGCAGCCCCCAGGTGCCGACGGCGATGACGGCGACGATCGCCAGGCTGGTCAAGGGATCAAGCCACAGCCAGCCGGTCAAGGCGATCAGTCCCGCCGACAACACCACGCCGAACGACACCGCGGCGTCGGCCACCATGTGCAGGTAGGTCGCGCGGATGTTGAGGTCGGCGGCGCGGCCGCGCATGAACAGCAGGGCAGTGGCACCGTTGATCAGGATGCCGACCGCGGCCACCGCCATCACCGTCCATTCCTCGACCGGCTGCGGCGCGATCAGCCGGTGGATGGCCTCCAGCCCGATGGCGCCAATGCTGACCAGCAGCACGACGGCGTTGGCGAGCGAGGCCAGGATGGTGCCACGGCCCCAGCCATAGGTGCGACTGGCGCTGGGCGGCCGGCGGCCGAGCACCGAGGCACCCCATGCCATCAGCAGGCCGAACACGTCGCCGAGGTTGTGGGTGGCATCGGCGATCAGCGCGACCGAGTTCGCCCGCCAGCCGAACAGCATCTCGATGACGACGAAGGCGGCGTTCAGCGCGACGCCGATGGCGAAGGCGCGGTCATGCGAGACGGGGCCGTGATGGTGGCCATGACCCTGATGGTGATGATCGTGATCGTGGTCATGGTGGCCGTCCATCGCCGTATCCTGTCGTCATGTCGCTACGCCTTCGTGTAGCCGAGACCCTCGACGTTATAAAATCGCCTTTACCCGAGAGCCCGGTTGCAACGCCGGGGCGCATCGGTCAGGAACCTGCGGCGTGCCACAACCACTGGAAACCTGATGACCGCCCTGCAAGCCATCCTGTTCGCGATCCTGCAAGGGGCCACCGAATTGTTCCCGGTCAGCTCGCTCGGTCATGCCGTCGTGCTGCCGGCGCTGCTTTCCTGGAACCTGGACCAGCACTCCGCCGCCTTCCTGCCGTTCCTGGTGATGCTGCACCTCGGCACCGCGATCGCGCTGCTGGCATATTTCTGGCGCGACTGGTGGGCGATCCTGATCGGCGTGCTTGGAATGTCTTCGCCGCACCAGGCACGCGAAAGCCGGCGTGTTTTCCTGCTGATCGTGGTCGCGACCGTTCCGGCGGTGATCGTCGGGTTCGCCTTGCGAAAATACATCGCGACGCTGTTCGGCACGCCTGTGGTCGCCGCCGCCTTCCTGGTCGTCAACGGCTTCCTGCTGCTGTTCGGCGAGCGCATGCGCAACACCGGCCGCCGGCCGCTTTCCGACATGACGACGATGGATGCGCTGCTGGTCGGCTGCTGGCAGTGCACCGCGCTGATTCCCGGCATCTCGCGGTCGGGCGCCACCATCGTCGGCGGGCTGCTGCGCGGCATCAACCACGAGGGTTCCGCACGCTTCTCGTTCCTGATCGCGACACCCATCATCTTTGGCGCGACGGTGCTGGAGGTGCCGAAGCTGCTGCATGCCGACATCCCGGCCGGAGTGTTTGAGCTTTCTGCCGTGGCCGCCGTGGTTTCCGGGATCACCGCCTACGCCAGCACGGCGTTCCTGATGCGCTATTTCCGCCAGCAGGAGAGCTGGGCGCTGAACCCGTTTGCCTACTACTGCATGGTGGTCGGAGTGGGCAGCCTGCTGTTCCTCACCGTGCTGTAGGGCGGAGGTTCATCGCCACACCGCCCAGCAGCAGCAGCGCCGGGATGGCGGCAGCGAGGATGAAGGTCGCGCGGAATGCGGCCAGAAAGGCGTCGGGTTCGGCGAGGCCAGAAGCCGTTTGGAAAGCCTGGAACGCCAGCATCAGCAGGGTGGCGCCGGTGGCGATGCCGAGCGAGCGCGTGACCATGCCGAGGGAGCCTGCGACGCCGCGGGCGGCGATCGGCAACGTGACCGTGACGATGTCGAAATAGGCAACCTGGAACAGCCCGATGCCCGCACCTTGCAGCACCATCCAGGCGAACAGCGCCGGCAGTACGGGGTGAGCGCCGGACAAGCCGATGCCGAGCAGCCCGCCAGCGCTAGCGGCGGCGCCGAGCAGGGCGATGTTCCACGGCCGCATCCGCTCGGCCAAGCGGCCGGCGATCGGCGAGGCGATGACGATGCCGAGCGACGAGGCGGCCGCCATGATGCCGAACCCGAGACCGGACAGCCCAACGGTGCCTGTAAGATAGAACGGTCCCAGCAGCAAAATTGAAAAGCCGGCGAGGTTGATCAACCAGTTGGCGAGGTTGATCGCGGCGAAGCCCGGCAGGCGAAAAGCGCGCAGGTCGAAGATCGGGTTCTTGGCGCGGCGCTCGGCGCGGACGAACAGGGCGACACAGATGCCCGCGCCGGTCAGGAGCAGCATTCCGGTCACGCCGTGGCTCAGCCGGTTCAATCCCGCCAGCAGCGCGCACATGCCCACGACCAGCACGGCTCCGCCCACAGCATCGAAACTCTGCCGGCCGGTGAGCGGCGCGGCCGTCGGCAGCAACCAGGCCAGGGTGAACGCCAGCAGGGCGATGGGCAGGCGAAAGCTGAACACGGCGCTCCAGCCGAACCGGTCGATCAGCAGGCTGGCGGCCACGGGCCCGATCATCGCGCCCAGGCCGAACATCATGGTGTAGAGGCCGAGCACGCGGGCGCGGAAGATCTCGGGATAGAAGCCGGTGGCCAGCGCCGGGCCGCAGCTCAGCACCAGGCCGGCGCCGACGCCCTGGAGCACGCGCGCCGCCAGCAAAGCGCCGTAGCTCGGCGCCAGCGCGCAGGCGGCGAACGCGACCACGCTGACCGCGGTGCCGGCGAGGAAGATGCGGCGGTGGCCGAACATGTCGCCGATGCGCCCGAACACCAGCATCAGGCTGGTTTGAGTCAGGATGTAGCTGATGACGACCCATTGTATCATCGGCAAGGGCAGCTCGAACCGCGCAAGGATGGAAGGAAAATCGACGTTGACCGCGCTGTCGAGCGGCACCACCACGGTGCCGAGGCCGACCACGAGCAGCGGCCAGATCGGCTTCAGAACGCCGCGCATCTTCGATCAAGCACGATGCCGACGGATTGCTGGTCGAAGGCTTTCCGGTAGTCCGCCATGGCGGCCTGCAACCCGCCGCGAAAGCGTGGGTTATCCTCGGCGGCGACGATCACGACTTTGCTGGCCTCATGCGAGATCGGCGCACCGGGAGCGGCACGCCACTGACCGGCGGCATCCAGCGTCGAAAAGCCATCGGGAAAGCGGGATGTCAGCGTGTCGGCGGCAAATTGCTGCCAGGCAACGTCGGAGACATTGCCGCGGCCGAAGAACAATTCGGCGACCAGCATCGGCCGGGTTTGCGGAAAATCGCAGCGCGACACGTCCGGTGCGGCGCATCCGGCGGTTATGGCGGAAAGCCAGATCGCCAGCCGGATGGCCACCCGTTAGGCGGCGACCGCCGCCTCGACCATGGCGCGGGCCGACTGGATGCGGTCCATGCCGGCATCCAACGACACCACGTCGTTGCGATCGATGCCGGCGTAGGCAGCCTCAGCGTCGGCAAGGCGCTTTTCGCCGGCGGAGCGCGACACCTCGGCCACTGGCAGCGCCTCGTTGGCGAGCACCGTGCAACGTTCCGGCGTGACCTCGGCGAAGCCTCCGGCGACGTAGAGCTGCTCGGTGACGTTGCCGTTCTCATAGAGGCGGATGGTGCCGCCGCGCAGCATGACGATCATCGGGGCATGACCGGCGAGTATGCCCATCTCGCCCTCGGAGGCGGGGATCACCACCATGTCCACGTCTCGCGACAGAAGCAGTTTTTCGGGGCTGACGATTTCGAGGGCTACGGGCATTGAATCATCCTAGGAAGGAAGCATGGGGCTCTGCCCCAAACCCCGCCGGGGTGGCGCCCCGAGGCGCATCACTTAAGTGAAGGGGTTCAAAGGGGCGACGGCCCCTTTGCGGGTCCAGGGCAGAGCCCTGGCCTTAGGCTGTAGCCTTCATCCCTTCGGCCTTCTTCACGGCTTCCTCGATGGTCCCAACCATGTAGAACGCGGCCTCCGGCAGGTGGTCGTATTCGCCGGCGCAGATCGCCTTGAAGCTGCGCACCGTCTCGGCCACCGGCACCAGCACGCCAGGGAAGCCGGTGAACACCTCGGCGACGTGGAACGGCTGCGACAGGAAACGCTGGATCTTGCGGGCCCGGGCGACGACCAGCTTGTCCTCTTCCGATAGTTCATCCATGCCGAGAATGGCGATAATGTCCTGCAGCGACTTGTAGGTCTGCAGGATGCGCTGCGTCTCGCGCGCCACCAGATAATGCTCCTCGCCGACGACGCGAGGGTCGAGCGAGCGCGAGGTGCTGTCGAGCGGATCGACCGCCGGGTAGATGCCAAGCTCGGCGATCGAGCGCGACAGCACGGTGGTGGCGTCCAGATGGGCGAACGAGGTCGCAGGCGCCGGGTCGGTCAGGTCGTCGGCAGGGACATAGATCGCCTGCACCGAGGTGATCGAGCCCTTGTTGGTCGAGGTGATGCGCTCCTGCAGCGCGCCCATGTCGGTAGCGAGCGTCGGCTGGTAGCCCACCGCTGAGGGGATGCGGCCGAGCAGCGCGGAGACTTCAGCGCCGGCCTGGGTGAAGCGGAAGATGTTGTCAACGAAGAACAGCACGTCCTGGCCTTCGTCGTCGCGAAAATATTCGGCCAGCGCCAGGCCGGACAAGGCGACGCGGTAGCGCGCACCCGGCGGCTCGTTCATCTGGCCATAGACCAACGCCACCTTGGAGCCCTCGGTGCTGCCATTTTCGCCAAGCTTGATGACGCCGGCATCGACCATCTCGTGATACAGGTCGTTGCCCTCGCGGG
>JANXRT010000074.1 GCA_025356735.1 Acetobacteraceae bacterium
GAGTTCGTGCGCCACAAGATGCTGGATGCGGTCGGCGACTTGGCACTGGCCGGTGGGCCGTTGGCCGGCCGGTTCATCGCCCACAAGTCGGGCCACACGCTGAACAACCAGTTGCTGCGGGCGCTGTTCGCAGACCGGGCGAACTGGCGCCTGGTTGCCGACCCGGCCGATGCCACGGAAATGAACCCGATCGAGGCGGAACTGCAAAGGGCCTGACGGCACCGGCTCGCCGGCGTGGCTGAACGGCACTTCGCCATCCCGCGCGTCATGCTATAAGCGCCGGACATGGAACCTCATCCGATGCGCAAGCCCGCCCTTCGATTTCGCCGCGTTCGCCTGCGCCAGCTTGCATTGCCGGCCATCGCCTGCATCTTGCTGCTCGGCCTGGCGCCGGGCTGCGGCAGCAGCGACGCCGACACGGAGGCCGCCAACGCGGCCAACCTCCCCGTCGAGGACATGTACAACAACGCGCTCGATGCGGTGAACGACAAGCGCTATTCGACCGCGGTGACGCAGTTCGACCGGGTCGAGCAGAATTATCCCTATTCGACCTGGGCCGTCAGCGCGCAGCTGATGCAGGGCTATGCGCAGTACCAGCAGAACAAGTACACCGATGCGATCGGCACGCTCGACCGTTTCATCCAGCTGCACCCGACGCATCGCGACATCGCCTATGTCTTTTACCTGCGCGCGCTGTGCTACTATGAGCAGATCGCCGACATCCAGCGCGACCAGAAGGGCACCGAGCAGGCGATGCTGGCGATGCAGGAGGTAGTCAACCGGTTTCCCGAAAGCGCTTACGCGCGCGACGCCGCGCTGAAGATCGACCTGGCGCGCGACCATCTCGCTGGCAAGGAAATGGAGGTTGGCCGGTGGTACGAGCGCCAGCATCTGTATGCCGCCTCGATCGGGCGATATCAGAACGTGGTCGACAACTATCAGACCACCAACCATGTCCAGGAGGCGCTGTACCGGCTGACCGAGATCTACCTCAAGCTCGGGTTGGCAGACCAGGCGCGGAAAACCGCCTCCGTCCTCGGCTATAACTATCCCGGCAGCGAATGGTACCAGGACGGCTACGATGCCCTGCTCGACAACCGCTTGGTGACCGACGCCGCCCCACGCGGCCAGCCCGGCGTGCCGCCGGGTGCCTCCGACGGCGACACGCCGCCGCCGCCGGGCTTCTTTCGCCGCGCGTGGCACGCGGTATTCTAGCCACCGGAGCCGGCCTGCCGCGATGCTGATCACGCTGTCGATCCGCGATGTCGTGCTGATCGAGCGGCTGGACCTGCATTTTGGCCCTGGGCTGACGGTGCTGACCGGCGAGACCGGCGCCGGCAAATCTATTTTGCTGGATAGCCTTGGCCTAGCGCTGGGCGCACGGGCTGAGACCGGGCTGGTCCGCGCCGGCACCGAGCAGGCCGTCGTCAGCGCAAGTTTCTTCGTCTCGCCCGACCATCCGGCCGCCGCATTGCTCACCGAGCAGGGCATGACGTCGGACGAGGACGCACCGGATCAGATCGTGCTGCGTCGCGTGCTGGCGCGCGACGGGCGGTCGCGTGCCTTCATCAACGACCAGCCGGTTGGAGTCGCCATGCTGCGCCGTGCCGGCGCGCTGCTGGTGGAGGTCCAGGGCCAGCACGAACAGATGGGCCTGGCCGACCCCGCTGGCCATGCGGCGCTGCTCGACGCATTCGGCGTGGCGCCCCGGCTGCGCGGCGCGGTGTCCGATGCGTGGCGAGATTTTCGCCGGGCCAGCGGGGCCTTGGCGGCGGCGCGTGAGGCGATCGCCGCCGCGGCGCGCGACGAGGAGTGGCTGCGCCACGCGGTGGACGAGTTGGCGAAGCTGGCACCACAGGATGGCGAGGAGGATGCGCTGGCGGCCGAGCGCCAGCGGCTGCAGCAGGGCGAACGCCGGGCCGAGGCGATCGCCGCCGCGGTCGCCGAGCTAACCCCCAAGGATCGCCGCGGCGCCGGCCCGGCGGCGGCGTTGCGCGCCTCGGCCCGGGCGCTCGGCCGCCTGGCGGGGCCGGAGACGGACAACCCGGCTGCACCCGCGATGGCGGCTTTGGACCGTGCGGAGGAGGCGCTGGCCGAGGCCGAAACCCTGCTTTCGCGGCTTGCCGCCGAGATCGACAGCGATCCGCGGCAGCTGGAGGCGGCGGAGGAACGGCTGTTCGCGCTGCGCGCCGCCGGCCGCAAGCATAATGTTCCCGTAGTCGATCTGCCGGGTTTTCTCGCCGGGCTGCGCCAGAGGCTGGCGGCGCTCGACACCGGCAGCGCCGAGATCTTCGCCATGGAGAAGGCCACCGCCGCGGCGCGGAAAACCTACAACGAGGCGGCCATCGGTCTGTCGGAGGCGCGCCGCGCCGCTGCCGGCAGGCTGGAGCGGGCGGTCGCAAAGGAATTGCCGCCGCTGCGGCTCGACCGCGCCAAATTCATCGCCGAGGTGGCGGCGCTGAACGAGGCCGATTGGGGGGCCGGGGGCGCGGACGACGTGCGCTTCCTGATCGCCACCAACCCCGGCCAGCCGCCGGGCCCGCTGGCTAAGATCGCCTCGGGCGGCGAGCTTTCCCGGCTGATGCTGGCGCTGAAGGTGGTGATGGCGGCAGGATCGACCGTCCCTACCCTGGTGTTCGATGAGGTCGATAGCGGGATCGGCGGCGCCACCGCGGCGGCCGTCGGCGAGCGCATCGCCCGGGTTGCCGAGCGGGTCCAGGTATTGGTGGTGACGCATTCGCCGCAGGTCGCGGCAAGGGGTGCCGCGCATATGCGCGTCGCCAAGCAGCAGGCCAGCGACCGCACCGCGACCACCGTCGAGCCGTTGCTGGCCGACGACCGGCGCGAGGAGATCGCGCGCATGCTGGCCGGCGAGACGATCACGCCGGCCGCCCGTGCCGCCGCCGACGACCTGCTGGGCGCCGGGGCATGACCCAGGCCGAAAAGAACGCTGGCAAGGAGGAGCTTGCCGCGCTCGCCCAGGAAATCGCGCATCACGATGGCGCCTACCATGCCAACGACGCACCGGAGATCACCGATGCCGAATACGATGCGCTCCGGCAGCGTTTTCGCGCGCTGGAGGCCCGATTTCCCGATCTGGTGGATGCCGCCTCACCCGCACGGCGGGTCGGCGCGGCGCCGGCCGGCGGGTTCGCCAAGCTTCGCCACCGCACGCCGATGCTGTCGCTCGACAATGCTTTCGGTGCGGCCGAATTTGCGGAGTTTTTGGCTCGCGCACGAAGATTTCTTGGCCTGCCGGCGGACGCCGACCTGCCGATGGTCGGAGAACCGAAGATCGACGGCCTGTCGATCAGCCTGACCTATGAGGCGGGGCGGCTGCTGCAGGCCGCGACCCGCGGCGACGGCGCCGAGGGCGAGGATGTCACCGCCAACATCCGCACCATCGCCGCCATCCCCCAGCTTCTGGCCGGACCTCACCCGGACTTCATTGAGATCCGCGGCGAGGTGTTCATGACCAAGGCCGACTTCCTGGCGCTCAACGCGGCGCAGGAAGCGGCCGGCCAGCGGCTGTTCGCCAACCCGCGCAACGCCGCCGCCGGCAGCCTGCGCCAGCTCGACGTCCGCATCACCGCCGCGCGTGCCCTGTCCATGTTCGCCTACGCCATGGGCGAGGCCAGCGGGCCGGTGGCGAACAGCCACTCCGGCTATCTCGACCGGCTGCGCGATTGGGGATTTCAGGTCAACGGGCTTTCCCGCCCGCTTGCCGATGCCGCCGAGGCGGAGGCGTTTCAGGCACGGATGGGCCTGGAACGGGCAAGGCTCGGCTACGACATCGACGGCGTCGTCTATAAGGTCGAAGACCTGGCATTGCAGCGGCGCCTCGGGTTCGTCGGACGGGCGCCACGCTGGGCGATCGCCTGGAAGTTCCCCGCCGAGCAGGCGGTGACGGTGCTCAAAGACATCCGCATCCAGGTCGGGCGCACGGGGGCGCTGACGCCGGTCGCCGAGCTCGAACCGGTCAATGTCGGCGGCGTGCTGGTGGCGCGCGCCACCCTGCACAACGAGGACGAAATCGCGCGCAAGGATTTTCGGATTGGCGACACGGTCCGGTTGCAGCGGGCTGGCGACGTCATTCCGCAAATCGTCGCCGTTCTGTCCGAGCTGCGGCCAGCGGGCTCGGCGCCATACGTGTTTCCGGAGATTTGCCCGGCCTGCGGCAGCCTGGCCGCCCGTCCACCGGGTGAGGTCGTGCGGCGCTGTACGGGAGGCCTGATCTGCCCGGCGCAACTGGTCGAGCGGCTGATACACTTCGTGTCCCGTCCGGCCTTCGACATCGACGGCCTCGGCGACAAGTCGATCCGCGAGTTTTTCGATCTCGGCTGGCTGCGCTCGCCGGCGGACATTTTCCGGCTGCCGGCGCGTGAGGCCGATATTTCCGCGATGGAGGGCTGGGGCAAGCTGTCGGCGAGCAACCTGTCACGTGCGATCGAGGAGCGACGCCGCATCGCGCTGCATCGGTTCATCTACGCGCTGGGCATCCGCCGGATCGGCACGTCCAACGCCAGGCTGCTGGCCCGGCACTACGGCAGCTTCAAAGCCTGGCGCGCCCAGATGCTGGCCGGTGCCGCCACGATCGGCTCGGACGAGCGGCTGGCGCTCGGCAGCATCCTCGGGATCGGCTTGGCTATTGCCGAGGAACTGGTGGAGTTCTTCGTCGAGCCGCGAAACGTGGCGACACTCGACGAACTTTCGGCACTGCTGGTGATCGAGGACGCGACGGCGACGGATGCCGCGAAAAGCAGCCCCGTCAGCGGGAAAATCCTGGTGTTCACCGGTTCGCTCGAAACCATGTCGCGCCCCGAAGCTCGCGCCCTGGCCGAAACCCTCGGCGCCAAGGTGACGGACACCGTTTCCAGGAAAACCGACCTGGTGGTGCTCGGCGCCGATGCCGGCTCGAAGGCGAAGCGCGCCGCCGAACTGGGCGTTGCCACCGCGACCGAGGCCGAATGGCGCCAGCTTGCCGGACTGGAATGACCGCGAGGCCGCCTTGCATCCGCCAGCCCTTGCCGCCAACACTCCAGTCCCCTAACACCCGCCCCTCAAGGAGAGCCTGATGGCCGGCACCGCCGAGCTGCTGACCGACAATCCCGCCTTGGCCGTGCAGGCCGCGATACTCGCCCGCCCGTCCACGCCGGAGCGGCGGATGGCCGACGCCATCCGCGCGCTGGCGATAGACGCCGTGGAGAAGTCCAATTCCGGTCATCCCGGCATGCCGATGGGCATGGCCGATGCGGCCACCGCGCTCTACTCGCGGGTGATGAAGTTCGACGCCGCCGATCCGCGCTGGCCAGACCGCGACCGATTCGTGCTGTCGGCCGGCCATGGCTCGATGCTGCTCTATGCGCTGCTGCACCTGACCGGCCATGCCGGCATGGAGATGGAGCAGATCAAGCAATTCCGGCAACTCCATTCGGCGACCGCCGGCCATCCCGAGTTCAGCGAGCATCCGGCGATCGAAGCGACCACCGGCCCGCTCGGCCAGGGCCTCGGCATGGCGGTCGGCATGGCGCTGGCGGAACGGATGCTGGCGGCACGCTTCGGCAAGTCGCTGGTCGATCACCGCACCTGGGTGATCGTCGGCGACGGCTGCCTGATGGAGGGCATCAGCCACGAGGCGATCGGTCTGGCCGGGCACCTTCAGCTGGAGAAACTCACCGTTCTGTGGGACGACAACAGCGTGTCGATCGACGGCGCCACGTCGTTGTCCACGTCCGAGGATCAGCTGCGCCGGTTCGCCGCCGCCGGCTGGGCGGTCAAGCGCGTCGATGGCCATGATTTCGCCCAGGTCGCGGCGGCGTTGCAGGCCTCGCTGCGATCGAAGAAGCCGAGCCTGATCGCCTGCAAGACGATCATCGGGCTGGGTGCTCCGACCAAGGCCGGCACCAGCGCCGTGCATGGCTCGGCGCTCGGCGCCACCGAAGCACAGGCGGCGAAGTCGGCGCTGGGCTGGAACGAGCCGCCGTTCACCGTGCCCGACGGCATCGCCGAGCGCTGGCTTGCGGTCGGGATGCGCGGCGCCAGCGCCCGGCGCTCGTGGCTGAAGCGCCTGGCGCGGCATCCGCAGCGCGGCGACTTCGAGCGCGCGATGGCGGGCAAGCTGCCCGACAGCTTCCACGAGGCGGTGGCCGCGTTGCGCACCGACATCGCCGAGAAGAAGCCCAAGATCGCCAGCCGGCAAGCGAGCCAGAAGGTGCTGGATGCGCTGGTGCCGTCCCTGCCCGAGCTGGTCGGCGGCTCGGCCGACCTCACCGGCTCCAACCTGACCTTCGTCAAGGGCATGGGATCGGTGTCGCCGGGCAGCTATGCCGGCCGCTACATCCATTACGGCATCCGCGAGTTCGGCATGGCGGCGGCCTCCAACGGCCTGGCGCTGCATGGCGGGCTGATCCCGTACGACGCGACGTTCTTCGTCTTCACCGACTACATGCGCCCGGCGATCCGATTGGGCGCGATCATGCGCCAGCGCGTCATCCACGTGATGACGCATGACAGCATCGGCCTGGGCGAGGACGGCCCGACCCACCAGCCGGTCGAGCACCTGGCCAGCCTGCGCGCGATGCCGCATCTGCACGTGTTCCGCCCGGCCGACGCCATGGAGACCGCCGAGGCATGGGAGCTGGCGATCCGCCGCGCCGATGGCCCCAGCATGCTGGTGCTGACCCGGCAGGCGCTGCCGACGATGCGCACCGACACAGTCGAAAACCGCTCGGCGCGCGGCGGCTACGTGCTGGCCGAGGCCGAAGGCGCGCGGGCGGCAACGCTGATCGCCACCGGCTCGGAGGTCGCGATCGCCATGGCGGCGCGCGAGCTGCTCGCCGCCGACGGCATC
Organism: Acetobacteraceae bacterium; assembly: GCA_025356735.1. Classification (GTDB taxonomy): domain Bacteria; phylum Pseudomonadota; class Alphaproteobacteria; order Acetobacterales; family Acetobacteraceae; genus PALSA-911. The sequence continues at coordinate 6,851 of JANXRT010000074.1, forward strand.
TCGGCCGCGGTCGTGTCGCTGCCGTGCTGGGAGCTGTTCGACCAGCAGGAGCCATCGTACCGCGACCAGGTGCTGGGCGGCGTGCCGCGCTTCGGCATCGAGGCGGCGGTGAGCTTCGGCTGGGACCGGTGGCTTGGCCCCGACGGCGTGTTCATCGGCATGACCGGCTACGGCGCTTCCGCCCCGTTCGAGGAGCTTTACGCCGAGTTCGGCATTACAGCCGAGGCGGTTGCCATTGCGGTGCGGAAACGGCTAGGCACGACCAGCCAGGACAGCTAGAGGAACATCGACATGCCGGTAAAAGTCGCGATCAACGGGTTTGGCCGCATCGGGCGGCTGGTGCTGCGCGCAATCGTCGAAAGCGGCCGCACCGACGTGGAGCCGATCGCGATCAACGATCTCGGCAGCGTCGAGGCCAACGCGCATCTATTCAAATACGACAGCACGCATGGCCGCTTTCCCGGCGACGTCGAGGTTTCCGGCCAGACCATCACCATCCGCCACAACGGCCGGGTCTATGGCCCGATCACGGTGTCGGCCGAGCGTGATCCGTCCAAGGTGCCGTACCAGGGTGTTGATGTCGCGCTGGAGTGCACGGGCATCTTCACCAGGAAGGAGGCCGCCTCCCAGCTGATCGCCGCGGGTGCGCGCAAGGTGTTGATTTCGGCACCGGGCGACGGCGTCGATGCCACCATCGTCTATGGCGTGAATGAAAAGACCCTGACCGGCGCGATGACGGTGGTTTCCAACGCATCCTGCACCACCAACTGCCTGGCGCCGCTGGCCAAGGTGCTGCACGAGAATTTCGGCATCCTGCGCGGCTACATGGTGACGATCCATGCCTATACCGGTGACCAGAACACCGTCGATACGCTGCACAAGGATTTGCATCGTGCCCGCGCCGCCGCGGTTTCGGCCATTCCCTCCTCGACCGGGGCGGCCAAGGCAATCGGCCTGGTGATGCCGGAGCTGGCCGGCAAGCTGGACGGCACGTCGATCCGCATTCCGATCCCGAATGTCTCGCTGGTTTCGCTGGACGTGAACCTGGCGAGGAGCGTCACCAAGGAGGAGATCAACGCGGCGATGAAAGAGGCGTCGATGGGCTCCCTCAAGGGCATTATGGACTACAGCACCGCGCCGCTGGTCAGCATAGACTTCAATCACAATCCGGCCTCGTGCAGCTTTGATGCTACCCAGACCGCGGTGGTCGATGGTGCGCTCGCAAGGGTGATGGGTTGGTACGACAACGAGTGGGGCTTCTCCAACCGCATGTCCGACACCGCGGCGCTGTTCGGCAGCCTCTAACAAACGCAGTCCAGGGCGCGGCCCTGGCGGGGCGTGGGGCAGAGCCCCACTGCTTGCTAGGAGACGCTGAATGGCTTTCCGAACTTTGGACGACCTGAACGCCAAGGGTCAGCGCGTATTGCTGCGCGCCGACCTCAACGTGCCGGTGCGCGATGGTCGCATTACGGATCTGACCCGTATCGAGCGCCTGTCGCCGACGATCCGGGAATTGTCGGAGCATGGCGCCAGGGTGATCGTGTGCAGCCATTTCGACCGACCGAAGGGCAAGCGCGTCGCCGCCATGTCCCTGCATCCAATGGCGGAGGCACTGCGTGAGGTGCTGGGCCGACCGGTTAGGTTCGCCAACGACTGCGTCGGACCCGAGGCGCAAGTGGCGGTGGCGGCGATGCAGAATGGCGACGTGCTGGTCCTGGAGAACACGAGGTTCCATGCCGGCGAGGAGGCCAACGATCCGGTCTTCGCCGCAGAGCTGGCAAGCCTTTGCGACGTGTTCGTCAACGACGCGTTTTCCGCCGCCCACCGCGCCCATGCCAGCACCGAGGGCGTGGCCCGGCTGCTGCCCGCCTATGCCGGGCGGCTGATGCAGGCGGAACTCGAGGCGCTGGAGGCAGCGCTCGGCTCCCCGGTGCGCCCGGTGATGGCGATCGTCGGCGGCGCCAAGGTCTCGACCAAGCTCGACCTGCTCGGCAATTTGGTTGGCCGGGTGCAGATGCTGGTAATCGGCGGCGCCATGGCCAACACGTTCCTGGCGGCACAGGGCGTGAATGTCGGCAGGTCGCTGCAGGAGAGCGAGATGCACGATACCGCCCGACGCATCCTGGAGCAGGCGAAGGCCGCCGGCTGCGAGATATTGCTGCCGACCGATGCCGTGGTGGCGCGCGAGTTCAAGCCGAACCCGCCGACGGAGATTGTCTCCGTTGCCGCTATCCCGACCGACAGCATGATGCTCGATGTCGGGCCGGTCACAACAGCCGAAATCGTCGGGCGGCTGCCGGAGGTTCGCACCCTGGTATGGAACGGCCCATTGGGCGCGTTCGAGACGCCGCCGTTCGACGCCGCGACGATGGCGCTCGCCCATGCCGTGGCGCGGGCGACGGCAGCCGGCACGATGCGCAGCGTCGGCGGTGGCGGCGATACCGTTGCGGCGTTGCGCCAGGCCGGGGTCATGGACGGGCTCAGCTACGTGTCCTCGGCGGGCGGCGCCTTCCTCGAATGGCTTGAGGGGAAAACCCTGCCGGGCGTGGCCGCGCTGGAGACGGCATGACCCGCCGCCGCTATTTGGTCACTGGCGGCGCCGGCTTCGTCGGCAGCCATGTCGCGCTGGCGCTGGCGGAACGTGATTGCGACGTCGTCGTCATCGACAATCTGCGCCAGGGCCACCGTGAGGCGATCCTGCCCGGCACCAAGCTGATCGAGGCCGACATCGCCGACATCGCCGCGGTCGACGCGATCCTGGCTGATGGCCCGTGGCACGCCGTGCTGCACTTCGCCGCGCTGTCGCTGGTCGGCGAGAGCATGCGGGAGCCGATGCGCTATCTGACCGCCAACGCCTCCGCCGGCATCGCGCTGATCGATGCCTGCGTGCGCCACGGCGTGCCCCGGTTCGTGCTGTCCTCGACGGCCGCCCTGTTCGGCATGCCGAACCGCATCCCGATCGCCGAAAACGATCCGGTGCGTCCCGGATCGCCCTATGGCGAGAGCAAGTGGATGATCGAGCGGGCGCTGTTCTGGGCCGACCGGATACATGGCCTGCGCAGCGCCTGCCTGCGCTATTTCAACGCCGCCGGCGCCGATCCCGAGGGCCGGCTGGGCGAGGACCACCATCCCGAAACCCACCTGATCCCCCTGGCGATCGATGCGGCGCTCGGCCGGTCGGGCGGCCTGTCGGTGTTCGGCAACGATTACGACACGCCGGACGGCACCTGCATCCGCGACTACATCCATGTTTTCGATCTCGCCCAGGCCCACCTGCTGGCGCTGGACCAACTGGATCATCGCAGCGTCACCTATAACCTCGGCAACAGCAGCGGCCATTCGGTGCTCGACGTGATCCGGACCGTGGCGGAAATCTCCGGTCGGCCGGTGCCGCACGAGATCGTCGCCCGGCGCCCTGGCGATCCGCCGGTGTTGATCGCCTCGGCCGCGCTTATCCACGCGGAAACCGGTTGGAATCCGCGCTTTGGTCAGCTTGACGACATGGTTCGGACGGCTTTCGCCTGGCGCGATGCCCATCCGAACGGGTTCATCTCCTAAACCGGCACGCCGGCGAGGTTTCGGCTCGTGCGTATGGTCTGCAAGGTTTGCACCCGGCCGACGTTGGGCGCGCCGGTCAGGCGCTGGGTAAGCTGGTTCTCGTGCGCCGTGTCGCGCGCCACCAGCCGCAGCAGGAAGTCGCCGCCGCCGCGGATCATGTGGCACTCGCGCACCTCCGGCCACTCGGCGACCAGGGCCTCGAAGCCGGCCAGCGTTGCTTCCTTCTGGCTCTCCAGGCCAACGATCGCGAAGAAGACGATCTCCCAGCCGAGCTTCTGCGGATCGCTGTCGGCGTGGTAGCCGCGGATGATGCCGGCCTCCTCCAACCGCCGGACCCGGCGCAAGCAGGGCGGCGCCGTAATGTCGGCGCGGCGGGCCAGCTCGACGTTGGTCATGCGGCCGTCCACCTGCAGCTCGGCGAGGATACGCCGGTCGATCTCATCCAATTCCGCGACTTCGTCGCCATCCAGCTTCATAGGCCCGTTCATCCGTTTTACCGCGCAACAATATTACGGAAGTCCTGCCATGAACACCCTGAGGGGCGGCCTCGCTTGCACGGCGCTTCGGCTCGCCGATATGGTCGGATGAGGATAAAGGAACCGCGCCGCCATGCCAGAGACGATCCATACCCAAGTCTTGATCATCGGCGCCGGGCCCGCCGGCTACACGGCGGCCATCTACGCGGCGCGCGGCGGTCTGGACCCGGTGCTGGTTTCCGGCCTGCAGCCCGGCGGCCTGTTGATGATCACGACGGACGTCGAGAACTACCCAGGATTCGAGACTGCCATCCAGGGTCCCTGGCTGATGGAGCAGATGGCGAAACAGGCCGAGCACGTCGGCACGCGGGTGATCAGCGACTTGCTGATGAACGTCGATTTCTCATGTCGGCCGTTCCGCTGCGTGGGCGACTCGGGCGACGTTTACCTCGCCGAAACCGTGGTGATCGCGACTGGGGCGCAGGCGCGCTGGCTTGGCCTTCCATCGGAGAAGCGGCTGCAGGGCGCGGGCGTGTCGGCCTGCGCGACCTGCGACGGGTTTTTCTATCGCGGCAAGCAGGTCGCGGTCATCGGCGGCGGCAATACAGCGGTCGAGGAGGCGCTGTATCTCACCCATCATGCCGACAAAGTGACGCTGGTGCACCGCCGCGACAGCCTGCGCGCCGAGAAGATTCTGCAGCGTCGCCTGTTCAGCCACCCCAAGATCACGGTCGTGTGGGACAGCGCGGTAGAGGAGGTGACGGCCGGTGGCCAGCCTGAGGTCGTGAACGGCGTCACGCTGCGCAACGTCCGCAGCGGCGCATTGAGCCACCTGGCGGTTGACGGGGTGTTCATCGCCATCGGCCATATGCCCAACACAACGATCTTCCGCGGCCAGGTCGAGCTGGACGACGAGGGCTACGTGGTCACCAAGCCCGGCCTCACCCAGACCTCGGTTCCCGGGGTGTTCGCCGCCGGGGACGTGCAGGACAAGCTCTGGCGCCAGGCGGTCAC
>JANXRT010000114.1 GCA_025356735.1 Acetobacteraceae bacterium
GCGCCGGCGGCGAGCAGGAAGATGGGCAGAAGCGAGGCGAGGCCGAGCAGCAGCAGCCGCCGATGTCTTGTGCGGACCGCTGGGCTGTCGGCGAACAGGATTGTGCCGAGCGTCACGACCGCGGCGTACATCATCGGCGCCCGGGCGCCGGTGGCCAGCAGAACGAGGGCGTTGACGCCGATCAGGGCGAACTCCCGCCAGGCGCCGGTGCGCAGCCAGGTGGCGAGGCCGGCATAGATCGCGGTCAGGCAGAAGCCGCCGAGGAAGGCCGGATGCCCGAGCGCCGCCAGCCGCCAGCCGCCGGAATCGACGAATAGCGGCCGCAACCCGGCCGCGAACAGCGCGCAGCCGGCAATCACCGTCAGCACCGGGATAAGCCGGCAGATGCGCAGGATCGCCTCGCACCACGGGCGTGAGAGAAGCGAGAAGCCGAACAGCAGCGGGGCCGCCGAGCCGATCAGCGAGCGCAGGCTGTCCTGCGGCGACAGGCCGGGATGGAGCCCGGTGGCGACTCCGAGAACGGCGATCGCGATATAGGCGTAGGCTGGATTGAACGGGTCGGCACGGGCGCCGTAGCGCAGCATGCAAACCCCGGCGAGCCCAATTTCCGCCGCCTTCACCATGGCGATGATGGTCTGGTAGGCACTGCCGCCGATGGCGTCGCCGAGGGCCATCTCCAGCGTGGCACCGGCGACCAGGAGCCAGGCGGCGCAGAACCCTACCGTATTGTGGAACGCCAGGACGACGAGCATAACGCCGGCGGTGAGCGCCAGCAGCAGCCAGAACAAGTCCGGCAGCGCGAAGCCTGCGGCGGCGGCAAGGACGAACCAGCCCGCCATCAGCCAACCAGGAGCGAGCCGGACGGAGACTTCAGGACGGCCGGCAGATTCGAGGCTCAAGGCGGCCCGCCAAATGGTTGTTCGCTACCTATACGAGAGAAACTTCCGGGACATACACTTTCTTGGCGGTTTGCGTGGAATTACGGACGGCGATCCAGGCCGTCGCCGTGCCCAGGCAGAAGCCGGCGACGATGTCGGATAGGAAATGAAAATCCATGCCTAGCAGGCCTACCGCCGTCGCCGCGATCAGGACCGCATAAAGCGCCCGCCAGCGCGGCTCGCGCAACCAGAACACGATCATTGCCGCCGCCACCACGGTGGTGTGGCCGGACGGGAACGAGGCGAACTCCTTGCCGCCGTGGAATGGGAAGAAGCCGTAGACGCCGTCGTGAATGAAGGACGGATTGTGGTTGACCCAGGTTTCCGGCCAGGTTCGCCCGAAGGCCAGCTTCAGGCCGGTCTTGATGGCCTCGGCGACAATCACCGCCATCCCGGCCAGCAAAACCGTCCTGCCATAACGTTCCAGGGCGCCGCGCTGCGCCTGCCAAAGGGCGAACACGATGACGCCGAGCACGGACAGCCCGCCGATCGCCTCTGGGATGTGGGTGAAGGCGATCAGGATAACCGGATAACTCGGGTGGTCATGCGCGAACCGGGCAACGGGCCGATCGACGAACGCGATCAGCAGCAGGATCACGGCCGACGCGGCGGGACAGGCGAGCCAGAACCGGCGCATTTTCAAGGTCTCCGTTCAGGGCGAGGAAGCGTGGCAGCTACATAGGCCAAAGCTGGCGCCGAGCTAAATGGTGCCCGGACGTATGAGCCATAACTCCAGCTTCGCGCGCATCACCCGGAATCGGCGCAGCCACCTTCCCGCCAGGCTACGGGGCGATGGCTGCCGGCTGAGCCAGTAGCGTGCGATGGCCTGGCGGGCTGGCGCGACCCGTAGCAACGTCCAGGCCTTGGCGGCGACGAACCAGCCATGGCCACGCGCGAACCATGGCACCGCGAGCAGGGTCGGGGCGGCGGCCTGGTAGATCCAGACGGTCGCCAGGGTGGCGCCGCCCTTGACGATCACCGCCAGCGTGATTGCCAGCACGAACTCGCGGCGGGCGAGCAGATAGGTCGCGTAAAATCCGGCCAGATGGCTGATCGCCTCGGGCACCAGGAACAGTGGCAGCACCATGCGGGCGGGCAGGCGGGCAATCATGGCGCGGGCCCGCGCCATGCCCGGCACATTCGCGAGGATCGCCAGCAGCAGGCGGGCGGCGCCACGGAAGATCGCCTCGAACACGACGAACAGGAGAGCGACAGGAAACAGCAGCCGGTCGCGCCAGCGGGCAGAGAACGATCTTTTCTTCATAACCGCCGCTCTACAGCATTCGGATCATGGGTGCAGGCGGTCCCTCTGCTGCTCGCGAGCCGGCGGTGGCGGCCGCGCGGCGGCAGGCTGTGGCGGCGGTGGTCGAAATACCGGCTGCGGCGCCTGCTGCGGCGGCGCGTGAAACACCGGCGCGGCCGGTGGAGGCGCGTGAACGATCGGTGGCTGCACCGGCTGCTGCACCCGCTGCTGCAATGGCGGCGGCCTAAATCCGGGGCCGCCTGCGGTCGGCTGCGGTGGCAGCGGGCGGAACACCGGCGCGGCCGGGGCGACATGAACCGGCGCCACGGTCGCAACCGCGGGCGGGTGGACGATCGGTGCCGCCACGGAGGGCCTTGCTGGCAGCGCCGTGGCCACCCGCGGAGCGGCGGTGGGGCCGATGCGTGCCGCGGCGGCTCCGGCAGGTCCGGCAACGCCCGGCGGGCGTTGCAGGCCAGGCTGCGGCAAAGCGGGCGCGACGCCGAACGCCGGCCGGGCGCCCTGGATCGCGCCAAGCGGGGCGCCAACTATTGGCCCGGCCGGTCGCACCGCGCTTGATCCGGGCAGGGACGGGCGGACTGCTTCGGGCGCCGTGACGCGCAATGCCGGGGCAGGCGGCGCCATGGGGACGGTTGGGGATGCCGGAACGACAGGGGAGATGGCGCGGATGGCAGGTCCGGGCGCCGGTCGTCGGGCTGCGCCGGCTACCGCCGCCGCGCCGATCGCCCCGCTACCGATCGCACTGGCACCAATTGCGCTGGCACCGATGGCATTGGCACCGATCGCGCCACCACTCGCCGGCCCCGCGAACCGCCTGACCAGATTGGGCGTCATGCCCGCCGTCGCGGCGGTCGGCGCGATGGATGAAAGTCCGGTCAGCGGCCGGGCAGAAGCCAAAGTCACGCCTGGGACCGCCTGCGCGATCGGCCGCACCGGTTGCGATGCGACCATGGCCGCCGCCGGAATCTGCGTCGCGGCGGCGCGGTTGCGGAAATTCTGGATCGACGTCGTGTTGTTGGTGGTGACGTTGGTGACGTTCGACACGTTCGCCATGTTGACGTTTCGGATATAGTTGCGGCTGGCACCGTACCACGGGTGGTAGGCCTCACGCGGGCCGAGCGGGCACCAGCCGATATTGCCGCCATAGCCGCCGTAAAGCCCGGCCCCGACCACCGCGCCCGCTGCCAGGCCGAGGCCGAAGAACGTCACCAGCGCCGGCGCATAGACCGGCTCAGCATAGGCTGGTGCGATGTAGCCCGGCTCCGCGTAGCCGCCGGGCGTCCAGGCCCACCTTCCGCCGAGTTGCAGCCAACGGCCGTAATGGAACGGCGCGAAACCCCAGGGCGCGTCGTCGATCCAGGTCCAGCCCCAGGGTGCCACGAAAGCCCAGTGGCCGTTCCGATAGGGCGTCCATCCGGCGGCGACCTCGGGGTACCACACCGCGCCGTATTCCGGCGTCGGCTCCCATGCGCCATAGGCGGAAAGTTCCGCGCCGCCCGGCAACTGCGCCACCGTGTGCGGAACGGGGGCCGACCGCGCATAGCGCGCCGCCGGCAACGGGGCCATCGACCGGAACGGGTCGGCCCCGGCGGCTTCGGTCGCGGTGGTGAACGGATCGGCACCGGAAATCAGCGCCACCTGCCGGGCCCCAAGCCGCAGGCTGCCGCCAAGCTCGGCGGACCCCTGATACACCATCACCCGGGTCGGATTCTCGGTATTACCGGCAACGATATCATACCGCCCAGGCGTCGTTATCGTCACCATGCCACGTGGCGTCTGCACGCGCAGGCTCTCGCCCTGCGTCAGGCTCGGCAGGCGCAGCCGGATCTCGCCCTGGTGCAGCGTCGCGCCGAGGCTGTGGTCATCGAGCCGATCGATGGAAAATTCGCTGCCGCCCTGAAGCTGGATCACGCCGCCGGCAAGCTCCAGCTCGGTGCGGCCGTCGGGCTCGGTCCATATCGCGTCGCCGGTGGTCAGCGGCCAGTTGGCCTGGGCACGGTCCCAGCTTTCTGCGCTGCCGGGGTGATACGAGACCGTGCCGCGAAGCCGGGCGAGGCGGCCGACTCGGGCGGGCGGATCGGCCTGCTCCGGCACCGCCACCGGATCGGGCGTGAGTTGCGGGACCGGCACCGCCGGATCCGCCGGCTGTGCCAGGCCGGCGGTCGGGAGCACCGGGCCGGCCAGCAGCGCGCTGGCGACAAGGGCCGTGGTGAACCGGAAGCCGAGAGGATGGCGCAGCATCGGACGATTACCTTTCACGCGGCCGGAATGGCCACGCCGGAATGAAATGCGGCCAGCTGCCGGACGTAACCAGGCAGTTTACGCGAACCAAGCCGCGACGTTTCCGGCATAGCTGCGCAACATGGCGAGTTGAAGGCTGAAAAAATGACGATTGCGGTGAAATGGTCCCGATCGCGCCATGTTCTCGACACGATCGGGGGGCAGGTTTCCGCGGTGCCGGAAGCATCGAACGCCGTCCGGCGAACCTTCGCAGGTGCATCATGCGTAATCCGACCTCAAAACGGAACCTCGGCTGTCTGGCGTTCGCCGCGGTGATCGTCTCGACCGCAGTGTCGATCGCCGGCTGCGTCGCCTATCCCGCACCCGGCTATTACGGCGGCGGCTACTACGGCGGTAGCTACGCCTATGCGGCATCGCCCATCGTCGTCGCCCCCGTTATCCGGCCCTATGCCTGGGGCGGCTGGGGCGGTGGCGGCCGCGAAGAGGGCTGGGGGCGCGGCTACCGCCGCTAATTCACTCCAGCGTCGCGAACGGCTGGGCAATCTCGATCGTCCGTGCGGCGCGAAAAACAAGGTCATCGCGATGCTGCGCGGCGGCGATCTGAGCCGATCTGGGCAACCCGTTCGCGCCCAAACCCACCGGCACGGTGATTGCCGGCTGGCGGGTCAGGTTGAAGGCGAAAGTCCACGGCGCCCAATTCCGCCATAGGGACCGGGTCGGATCGATCGTCAGCGCGTCGGCCAAGGGAGGCCCGTTCGGCACTGTCGGGCAGAGCACAAGATCAAAACGCTGGTGCAGCCGCGCCATGGCATGCGCGCAGGCGATACGCAGCATGTCGGCGCCGGCGAAATCGATCGCCGACATGCCGCCCTCCACCGCCGCGACCTCCAGCAATCCGGGATCGAGCTTCTCCCGGTCGGCCTCCGCGAATCCACTGACCAGCCGCGCCAACGCCACTCCCCATACCCGGCCGAATACCGTGCTTGTGTCTGGCAAGTCAGCATCAGCCGCCTCGATTTCGGCGCCGGCTTCGGCCAGCAGCTCGGCCGCCCGCTCGACGCCGGCCACCGCATCGGCGTCGGCCGGCGCGTCGAAGCCGAGCCGGGACAGCACGCCGATCCGCAGCCCGACGACACCGTGTTCGATGGTGTCGCGCCAGTCTCGGCCACCTGGAAAACCAGCGTCGTCGGGCAGGCATAGCGGGTCGCGCAGGTCGTGGCGTGCAAGGACGGAAAACAGCAGCGCGTTGTCGCGCACCGTGCGGGTCATCGGTCCAGCGCAGACGACGTTGGCGAAGGCGCCGAGCGGCCATTGCGGGATGCGCCCGAAAGTCGGCTTGAGCCCGACCAGCCCGCACCAGGCGGCGGGGATGCGGACCGAGCCGCCAGCATCGGTGCCGACATGCAACGCTCCGAAACCGGCGGCCCCGGCAGCGGCGGCGCCCGACGACGAGCCGCCCGGCGTGTGGTCGGTGTTCCAGGGATTGCGGGTGATCCCGTGCAGCGGATTATCGCCGGGCGTCTTCCAGCCGAACTCGGTGGTGGTGGTCTTGCCGATGATGACGGCGCCGGCCGCGCGTAGGCTGAGCACCGCCGGCGCATCCTCGGCAACCGGCGCCGGGTCGGTCAGGCGGGAGCCGCGGCGGGTCGGCAACCCGGCCATGTCGAGCAGATCCTTCACCGTCGCCGGCACGCCGTCGAGGATGCCGATCGGGCGCGACGCCGCCCAACGCGCCTCGCTTTCGCGCGCCGCGACCACGGCGTGCGGGTTCATCACGGCGAACGCATTGAGCCGCGGATTGAGCCGCAGGATGCGCTCAGTGACGGCCTTGAACGTTTCCACCGGGCTGAGCGCCCGCCTTGTATATAACGAAAGCAGCTGCTCGGCCGACATCAGCGCGGGATCGGTGAGCCCGGCTTGATGGGTCATCAGGCTTGCGCCACGGCTCCCGACCAGGGCGAGGCCGCATCGCTCATCCCGATCCGGCCACCATCGGACCCGATCGCGATCAGGTTGGGGTTGGCGAAGTTGATCGGCACGGCGCTGTGCTCGACGATCTCGATCGGACCCTCGGCCGACAGTGCCGCCAGGATGCCGGGGGAAAGCCGCCGGTCGGCGGTGATCTCCTCGGGGCCTGAGACGTCGATGCGCGGGTAGTGCGCCGCCGCTTCCGGCGTCATGCCGAAGTCGGCCACGAAGGTCATCAGCTGGAACACTGCGGCCAGGATGCGCCGCCCTCCGGACGCACCGGCAGCGATCCAAGGTTTTTCACCCTCATTCAGGATGATCGGCAGCATGTTGGTCAGTGGCCGCTTGCCCGGTGCGATGGCGTTCGGCGTGCCCGGTGTCGGGTCGAACCACATCATGCCGTTGTTCATCAGGATGCCCGAGCCGGGCAGCACCATGCGGCTGCCCAGCGACGACAGCAGGGTCGTGGTCATCGCGACCATGGTGCCGTCGGCGTCGCACACGGTCAGGTGCGTGGTGCAGCTTTCGGCCGCTTTCGGCTCAGCGTCGCCCAGCCCGGCCAGGCGCTCGACATAGGCGGCCTTCATCGCCCGGGCGAGGCCTACATACCAGGCGGCGTCCGGCTCGGCGCCATATTCGATGCCGGCCATGCCTTCCAGCACCCGCGCCAGGGTCGGTGCCGCGGTCAGCCCGCCGGTGAGCTGCAACCGCCGGCCACGCCAGCCGACCACCATCGGCGGCAGGATGCGCGGCTGGCAGCCTCGCAGATCGGCCGCCGACAGCACGCCGCCGGAGGCCCGGATGTCGGTTGCGATGGAGGCGGCGATGTCGCCCTCGTACAGGTCGCGCAGCCCGGCATGGGCGAGGCGTTCCAGCGTCGCTGGCAGGTTGCCCTGCTGGAAGTGGCCGGGCGCGCCCATCGCCGGCGGCATCGGCGGCAGGCCGCCCGGCAGGTAGATACGGGCCGACTCGGGATACAGGCGAAGTATCGTGGCCGCACTGGCGATCTTCAGGGTGGTATACCAATCCGCCGGCAGGCCGCGCCTGGCCAGGGCGATGGCGGGCTCCAGTACCTCGGCGATCGGCAGCCTGCCCCAGCGCCGGTGCATTTCGAAATACCCAGCAACCGCGGACGGGATGGCGACCGACAGCGGACCGTGCACGTTGATGTCGCCCTCGACCTCGGGCCAGGCGAACAGGTCCGACATCATCTTGCCGGTGAGGCGATAGCGGGCGGGATCGGTGCCGGCTGGCGCCACCGGACCGAAATCGACCACGTCGGCGCGGCTCTGCCCGGCGCGGTGGACCATGGCGAATCCGATGCCGCCCAGCCCGGAGTTCCACGGCTCCAGCGACGACAGTGCAACCGCGGTGCCGATCGCGGCATCGACCGCGTTGCCGCCGGCATCAAGGATCGCAACCCCGGCCTCGGCTGCGGCGCGAACCTGCGACACGACCATGCCGCGCCTGCCATGCGCGGCGGGCTTCTGCAGAAGCCAGTTCTGCGTGAGGTGTGGCGGCGGCTGGTAGGTCATGCGGTCCTCCGGGGGATTGGCAGGATCGTCGGACGGCACGGCGGGCAGGTCAATCACAGGAGCAGGAGCGGGCATGCGATAGGGAGCGGCACGAACCATGCGGCTTCCCATGCAGCTACGTTGGAAGCATCAGAGCCGCGCCGGTGGCGGGGTCGCCTGCCGGCACGAAACCATGACGCACGAAGGATGACCCTTGCCTCTTCTTTCCGGTTTCGGATCGTTAGGAGATCGCAACTAAAATCTTAACAAATCCGACACGGAGCCGACATGAAGCATCAACGTAATTATGTTACTTACGGTTTATTATTGGTTAGTTAGAGGGAAGATAGAATGAGCCACCCAGCCGCCAAACCGTTTCGCCAGAAGCTGCTGGCGGCCACGATGCTGAGCGTCGTTCTGCTCGGCTCCGTCGGCGCGGCGTCGGCGGCCACCTTCTTCAACGCCGTCGCCGCCGGCGACATGTCGGCAAGCGACGCGATCCTGTGGACCCGTGCCGACAATGGCGGCGCGACCACCAGCCTGACGGCGCAGGTCTCGACGGATGCCGCATTCGGCAGCATCGTCTGGAGTGGCGCCGGCAGCACGGTGGCCGCCAACGACTACACGCTGAAGCTCGTCGCCACCGGGCTGGCGGGTAACACGCAGTATTTCTACCGGTTTACGGACGGCACCACGGCGAGCCAGACCGGCCGGTTCACCACCACGCCGGCGCCCAACCAGAACGTCCACTACAAGATCGGCTTCACCGGCGACGCCGACGGCAATTTCCGTCCCTTTTCGTCGATGAACAATTTCGGCACCGCCGCCAATCCCGGCTCGGTCGGCCTGAATTCCTTCATCTTCCTTGGCGACACGATGTACGAAACCGCCAGCCCCGGCTCGCCGGCGGTGCCGTTGCTCACGCCGACCAGCACACCGGCCCAGTCCGCCGCCGGGCTGGTGGTCTATGACACCAAATATCTGCAGAACATTTCCGGCGTCACCACCGCTGGCGTGGCGACACCGGCCGGCCAGCAGGAGCTGAAGAGCTTCCTCGCCGCCCAGGGCACCTACACGCTGCTCGACAACCACGAGCTCAGCAACAAGCAGCTGCAATCGGGCGGCGCGCCGCTTGCCGCTGCCTCGCCGAACGCCAACCCGGCCTTCGACGCAAATACCACCGGCGCCTACAACAATCAGACCGTCGGCTTCCTGACCACCGAAAAGTCGTTCCTCAACTATCACCCGACCACGGCGGACATCCAGGGAACACCCGTCGGCGGGCTGACGATTTCCGGCCCGACGGTGAACGCGTCCGGCGACACGCGCAGCAACGGCACCGCGATCAACTACCTGACCCGGTCCTGGGGCCAGAACGCCCGCTACATCCAGCTCGACGACCGATCCTACCGCGATGTTCGGCTTGACGTCTCCGGCGGCCCGCGCGCCGCCAACCCGAACCGCACCATGCTCGGCGCCACGCAGCTCGCCTGGTTCAAGAGCACCCTGGCCGCGGCGCAGGCCGCTGGCACGACCTGGAAGGTGATTTCGGTTTCCACACCGATCGATCAGACCGGAGGCAACCAGGACACCAAGTCCTGGGCGGGCGGCTTCCAGGCCGAGCGCAACGACATCCTGAAATACATCGTCGACAACCACATCGACCACGTCGTGTTCCTGACCACCGACGATCACCAGATGCGCACCACGGCGCTGCAGTACGAGCCCGATCCGATCAACCATGCGGGCGTCTTCGCTCCCGTTCCTGGCGCTTTCCAGATACTCACCGGCCCGCTCGGCGCGTTCGGTCCGGACGCCATCACCGACCACAGCTTCGCCAACATCCAGGCGCTGCTGAACAACCCGGCGACCGGCGTCATCAACAATCCCGACCTGATCGCGCATGGTGATCCCGTGGTCGGGCTGGTCGGCTTCAAGGGCCTCGACAACGTCGTACGCGCCGGCGATGCGAATGCTGCGACGCATCCGACCAGCGTCGATTTCTACGCGCCGGACCAGTTCGGCTACACCACGCTCGACTTCAGCACCGACGGCAACCTGCGTGTCGAGAGCTACGGCATCAACTCCTACAATGCGGACTGCTACGCCAATGCGGCCTGCATCGCCGCGATCGCCAACCAGGCGCCGTCGCTGATCATGGGCTTCTCGATCGACGTGCCGGAGCCGGGCTCGATGGCCCTGCTGGTCACCGGCCTGTTGGGCGTCATAGGCGTGGTTCGCCGCCGCGGCTGAAGTTGCGCGCAGCAAGGAGGCGTGGAAACATCGGGGAACCAGCGTCAAGGAACGCGCCCGATGAACAATCCCGCCCCCTACCGCGCCTACACGCCCGGCACCCAGCCGCCGCTTGCCTCGCACGCCTATCGCGGCACGATTAGGCGCCACCCCTTGCAGCCACTCCATCCGATGCCGCAGACAATCACGGAGGTCACGGGGCCCAGCTTTTCGCCGACCCGCTACAAGCCAATGGCCGACATGACGGCGACTGGCGCGGCAGCCCCGCTCGGTGAGCGCATCCTGGTCGCCGGCCGCATCGCCGACGAGGATGGCCGCCCGGTGGCGCACACCATGGTGGAAATCTGGCAGGCCAATGCCGCCGGCCGCTACAACCATCCGGGCGACACCCACGACGCGCCAATCGACGCCAATTTCCACGGCGCCGGCCGCGTGTTCACCGACGCCGAGGGCAACTACTCGGTGCAGACCATCCGTCCCGGCGCCTATCCGTGGCCGAACGGACCTAATAGCTGGCGCCCCAGCCACATCCACTTCTCCTTCTTCGGCCCGGCCTTCGCCACCCGGCTGGTGACCCAGATGTATTTCGAGGGCGATCCCCTTCTACCCCTCGATCCGGTGTTCATGGCGGTGCCCGATGAAGCGGCGCGTGCCAGGCTGGTGGCGCCGCTCGACATGGCCATCACCCGCCCGGGCTTCGCCCTCGGCTACCGCTTCGACGTCGTGCTGCGCGGCCGGACCGCGACGCCGATGGAGGACAACCATCCATGACTCCCGCCACCGCCGCTCAGACCATCGGACCGTTCTGGCACCTGCTCGAGGAAAAATCCTGGGCCGACCTGACCCGGTTCGGCGCTGCGGGCGAGCCCATCGTGCTAACCGGCCGGGTGATCGACGGCGACGGAGCGCCGTTCGCCGACGGCTGCGTCGAGATATGGCAGTCCGACCCGCCGACGTCCGACATGTTCCCGGGCTTCGGCCGATCGGTGATCGATCCCGCCGGCGAGTTTCGCTTTGTCACCCTGAAACCCGGCCTGGTTCCCGGCCGCGGCAATGCCCAGCAGGCGCCGCACATCGCAATCTGCATCCACGGCCGCGGGCTGATGCATCAGCTCTACACCCGTGCCTACTTCGAAAACGATCCGCTGAACGAAACCGATCCGCTGCTGACCTCGATCGAGGCGCCCGCGCGGCGGGGAACATTGATCGCCAAACCGGACGGAGCCGCCACCTGGCGCCTGGACATCCGGTTGCAGGGCGGCAACGAAACCGTATTCCTGGACGTGTAAGGCGGAAAAGCCCTGGCGCCTTCCGCCGCACTCAAAACCCCGACTACGAAACACGCTCGAAAATAGCCGCGATCCCCTGGCCGCCGCCGATGCACATCGTCACCAGCGCATAGCGCCCGCCAATTCGCTCCAGCTCGTAAAGTGCCTTGATCGCAATGATCGCGCCGGTCGCCCCAACCGGATGCCCCAGCGAAATGCCCGACCCGTTCGGATTGACCTTGTCGGGATCGAACGCCAGTTCGCGCGACACCGCGCAGGCCTGGGCCGCGAACGCCTCGTTGGCCTCAATCACGTCAATGTCGTCCATCGTCAGCCCGGCCCGCTCCAGCGCCTTCTTCGTCGCCGGCACCGGGCCAATCCCCATGATCTTCGGATCGACGCCGGCATGGGCATACGCGACCAGCCGCGCCATCGGCTTCTGGCCGCGCTTGTCCGCCGTCGCGCGGTCCATCAGCACCAGGGCCGCCGCGCCGTCGTTGATGCCCGAGGCATTGCCCGCCGTCACTGTGCCGTCCTTCTGGAACACCGCGCGCAACTTCGAAAAATCCTCGAAGTTGGCGTTCATGCGCACATGCTCGTCGGTGTCGAAGGCAATGTCGCTCTTTTTAGAGCGCAGCATCACCGGCAGGATCTGGTCCTTGAACCGCCCCTCGGTGATCGCGCGCGCCGCCCGGTGATGGCTTTCAGTGGCAAGCTTGTCCTGGTCGTCGCGGCTGATGCCGAACTGCGCCGCCACGTTCTCGGCCGTGATGCCCATGTGGATGTTGTGGAACGGATCATGCAAGGCAGCGACCATCATGTCGATCATCTGCACGTCGCCCATCCTGGCACCCCAACGCGCGCCCGACGCCTGGTAGGCCGCCCGGCTCATGCTCTCCGCCCCACCCGCCACCGCGATATCCGCGTCGCCCAGGGTGATCGCATTGGCCGCGGAAACAATGGCCTGCAAGCCGGAGCCGCAAAGCCGGTTCAACGTCAGCGCCGGCGTGCCCTCGCCAACGCCGCCGTTCATCGCCGCCACCCGCGACAGGTACATGTCCTTGGGCTCGGTGTGGATGACGTTGCCGAACACCACGTGCCCAACCTCCTGCCCATCCACCTTGGCGCGGGCAAGCGCCTCGCGCACCACCTGCGCCGCAAGCTCGGTCGGCGCGATGTCCTTCAGGCTGCCGCCGAAATCGCCGATGGCCGTACGCACGCCGCTGACCACGACCACATCACGCTGCATGACACTCTCTCCTGGATTTCCCCGCAATGTGACGCGGGATCGACGCCCCGGCAACCGGTCGGGTAAGCTGCTGCGCCGCAGGCAGAAAGCTTGGGCTCTGCCCAAACCCGCCAAGGGGCAGTCGCCCCTTGTACCCCCTACACCTAAGGGATGCGCCCTCCGGCGCTTCCGGAGCGGGCTAAGGGGCAAAGCCCCAGCCTTCTTGCCTACGGCGTAAAGCAATCAAGGAAGCCGCAATGTCCGCAACACAGAACGAAGCCGTGATCGTCGATGCGGCCTCCAACACGAAGCTGAGCTTCGCCAGCGTCGCGATCCCCGAGGCTGCACAAGGGCAGGCATTGGTAAGGGTGCGGGCGTTCTCCCTGAACCGCGGCGAGACCAAGCGCGCGCTGACCGCGGCGCCGGATGGTTCGCGACCGGGTTGGGACGTGGCCGGCGTGATAGAGCAGCAGGCGCCGGGTGGGCGGGGGCCAGCCGTTGGCACGCGCGTGGTCGGGCTGGTTAACACGGCGATCGCACCGGGCAGCTGGGCGCGGTTCGTGTCTGTTGGGCTGGAGCATCTGGCGCCGGTGCCCGAAGGCGTTACCGATGCACAAGCTTCGACGTTGCCGGTCGCCGGGCTGACGGCGTTGCATGCGTTGCGCCAGGGCGGGATGCTGGCCGGCAAGCGCATTCTGATCACCGGGGCCAGCGGCGGTGCCGGCGATTTTGCGTTGCAGCTGGCACGGCTGTCGGGTGCCGGCAGCCTCGTCGCGCATATTCGCAGCGACGCCCACGAGGCCAACGTGCGCGCCGCCGGTGCTACCGAGATCGCGCTCGGTTCGATCCTCGACGCGGCGCGGCCGCATGGCCCCTATGACGTGATCATCGACAGCGTCGGCGGCGATGTGCTTGGCATGGCATTGGGCATGCTGGCGGTTGGCGGCGTCTGCGTGAATTTCGGAGTGTCCGCCGGCAACGCGGTGACGTTCGAGGCGCGGGAATTCTTCTCCGTCGGCCGCACCAAACTCTACGGCCTCATCCTGTTCGAGGAGCTGAACACGGCCGAGAGCGGCGCCGTCGGCCTGGCCCGGCTGGCCGCCATGGTGGCGCAGGGCGGCCTCAAGCCGCGCATCAGCGTCGAGGCGTCTTGGCGTGAGATCGGGCGGGTCGCGCACGGGCTGATCGACCGCGCCTTCACCGGCAAGGCTGTCCTGCACGTGGCTGACTGATGCATCGCACGGTCCGCACTCCCACGCTGGAGATCGCCTACGAGCAAACAGGGTCGGAGGATGGCGACCCGGTGATCCTGCTGCATGGCTTCCCGTACGACGTGCGTGGCTGGGATGGTTGCGTGCCGCTGCTCGCCGCCGCCGGCTGCCGGGTAATTGTGCCGTGGCTGCGCGGCTACGGCCCGACGCGGTTTCTCGATCCCGCAACGCCGCGTTCCGGCCAGCAGGCGGCGCTGGCGGCGGATCTTCTGGCGCTGCTGGATGCTCTGAGCATCCCGCGCGCGACACTGGCCGGCTACGATTGGGGCGGTCGGGCTGCCTGCATCGTTTCCGCTTTGTGGCCGGATCGGGTGAGGGGGCTGGTCACCGCCAACGGCTACAACCTGCAGAACATCCCGATGTCGGTGAAGCCCGCCGCGCCGGTGCAGGAGTTCCGCCACTGGTACCAGTGGTACTTTAACACCGAGCGCGGACGCGCGGGATTGCAGGCCGACCGCCGCGGCATCTGCCGGCTGCTGTGGCAGCTCTGGTCGCCGAATTTCGCCTTCGACGAGGCGACGTTCGAGCGTAGCGCCGCCAGTTTCGACAACGCCGATTTCGTCGAGGTGGTGATCCAGTCCTACCGCCACCGCCATCGCGCGGCACCCGGCGACCCCGCCCTGGAATGGATCGAGCGCAAGCTGGAGGCGCAGCCATCCGTAGAAACTGCCACGGTATCGCTGCACGGCGCGGCGGACGGGGTTGATCCCCTGGGCTCGACCGATCCAACCGCGGGCAAATTCACTGGCTGGTACCGGCGCGAGATTGTGCCCATCGCCGGTCACTACATGGCCGCCGAGATGACCCAACCGGTGGTCCGTGCGATCGCCGAGCTGCGCGCCCTATAGCCGCCGCAGTGGCAGCGTCCAGGCCAGCAGCATAATCGCCACCGAGAAGCTGGCGATGGTCAGGAACACGGCGCGGAACGCATCCGCGACCTCGCTCTGCACGATCGCCCGGCGCACCGCATCCAGCCCGTCCATCGCCGCCGGACCCTGCTGCACCATCCTGTAGAAAAGTTCGGCGGTGTCGGCGTCGGCCGCTGCCAGCACGGAAAACAGCACCGCCCCGGCCAGCGCCACGCCCAGTGCCGAGCCGAGCGAGCGCGATAGCTGGACCGCCCCGGCGGCGGCACCGAGCTGGTGCGACTTGGCCAGGTGCTGCACGGTCAGCTGCGCCACCGGCATTGCGCTGCCCTGGCAGAACGCGCCGATCGTCATCATCAGCGGCAGCTCGATCCGATCGAGGTGCGGCGCCAGGAACGCCAGCCCAACCAGACTAAGCGCCGTCACCGCCAGACCGATGCTGGGAAAGATCGCGGTGCGTCCGGTGATCGAGACCAGCCGCCCGGTGATCATCGACCCCGATCCGACGCCGATGGTGAAGGGCAGCAGCAGGAAGCCGATCTCCGACGGGCCAGCGCCGTCCACCACCTGAAGGTAAAGCGGCAGGAACGTGATCTGCGCCACCAGCGAGGCTCCCGCGAACCCGGCCATCGCGTTCGCCCGCCAGATCGCCGGCTGCCGTAGCAGCTGCATCGGCAGTAGCGGGGCGGCGTGATGCTTCTCCTGCCACAGCAGTGCCAGCAGCGAGAGAACGGACAAAGCCAGCAGCCCGCCGACGATGCCGAGCGATCCTGGGCTGAGCCGCCTGATCTGCTCCATCGCCACCAGCAGCGGCGTGACGAAGCTCGTCAGCAGCAGCAGCCCGACGGCATCGAAGCCGCGTGCGCCGCCGGCTGCCACCCGCGCCGGCAGCCGCAGGACCAGCACCACGGCCAGCGCGCTCAGTGGCAGGGTATAGAGAAAGATCGAGCGCCAACCGAAAGCCTGGGTTAGGAAGCCGCCGGCGATCGGGCCGATCGTGCTGCCGAGCACGATCATGGTGGCGAGGTAGCCCTGAAAATGGCCCCGGTCGCGCGCCGGCACGCTCTCGCCGATCAATGCCTGCGACAAGGTCATCAGCCCGCCGCCGCCCAGGCCCTGGAAGGCGCGGGTGATGGTCAGGATCGTCATGCTCGGCGCCAGCGCGCTGGCCAGCGATCCCGCCACGTACATCGCCAGCGCCACCAGCATCAGCATCCGGCGCCCGAACAGGTCCGCCAGCCGCCCATAGACCGGCGCCGCGATGGTGTTGGCGACCAGATACGAAACGACCACCCAGACCACCCGATCGACCTCGCCGAGCGACCGCGCGATCGCCGGCAGGGCGGCGCTGATCGTCGTGCCATCGGCGACTGCCAGGAACACCGGCAGCATGATCGGCGGGAACACCGACCAGAACATCCGGCGGCGTTCGGCGCGCGGGTCGTCCGGCACGACTTCTGCGGCGCTCAGCGACATCTGCGTGCGACGCTAAAGGCTTTGCGCAAAGGCGGCGATGGCCCGCGCCACGGCCTGCGGCTGCTCCGGGAACAGCGCGTGCCCGGCATGGGGAATGACCACGACCTGCACCCGCTCGCCAAGCGCCGCCTTCAGCACGCCGGCGAATTTCCTTGGCGCCACGGTGTCGTCCTCAGCCTGGAGATCCAGGATTTTCGTGCTGCCGCCGGCGAACCACAGATCGAGCGGCGTCGCTGCCGTGGCCGCCGCCTCCGCATCGTGCGTTGCCGGATACCAGCCGCCGAGCCAGACGCGCGGATCGTTGCCGGGCGCGAAGAAGGCGAGCTGCAGGTAGGCGAGCCGCTGCGGCTCGGAGTACTTCGGATTGCCGCTGCCGTCGATCGCCTCGCGCACCGCGTCCGAGATCGGCTTCTCGGTGACGCCCGGCGGCACCTTGCCAGCGGAGGCCGCGGCCATCACCAAGCCGCGCATCAGTTCCGGCCGGTCCGTCGCCAGCATGCGGCCGACGAAGTTGCCGAAGGCGTGGCCGACCACCACCACTGGCACGATCACCGGCCCAGCCTGCTCATGGACAATCACAGCGGCCACGTCGGCGGCGAAATCATGCAGGGTCAGCTTCTCCATCGGCCCGGCACTGGCGCCGACGCCGCGCGGCTGCGGCCGCAACACGCGAAACCCGTCCGCCGCCAGCAGCGCCGCGACCTCGGCATAGTCCTCCGCGCCACGTCCAAGTGACGGCAGGAACACGATCACCGGCCCGGCGCCCTCGGCGAGCACCTCGATCCGGGCGGCGCCCTGCTCGACGATAAACCGCATCCCCGCCGCGTGCGCGTTCGAGAACACGCAAAAGCAGGTAAGCATCAAGCCGATTATTCTGGTCATCCGTCCTGGCCGTCGATTACGGATGGCAAGCTACCCGGTAATTGCGCGAGGTCCACCGGGGGCCTAGCTTCGAACCCGATCCATTCGCCGCAGGAGCCGACCGATGAACGACGTTGTCGAGGTTGCCGAGACCGCCCGCGCCGACGCCCCGCCGCTGGGCGCCAAGGAAATTGCCGACATCGCCGAGCAGCTCAACCAGCTGCTGCGGCTGCGTACCAACCCGATCGGCATGAAGCTGTTCGAGGACTTGGCCGAGATGGAAAAGGTGCCCGGCGTGCGCCGGCCTGCACCCGGCAAGATTTTTTCGACGTGCCAGCTCGTCACCCAATCCCGCCTCGCGGGCTTCACCCTTGGCATCACCACAGAGAACGTGCCGGAATTCTCCAACTGCAGCGGCATTATCGGCCTTAGCCCGCCCAGCGAGGTCTATCTCTCCGGCCGCAAAATGCACGGCGTCTGGTTCGAGAACCTTGAGGCATCCGCTGCCCACCAGGCGCAGATGCCGCGGGTGCCGTCCGGAAAATATCACGGGCTGGTAGTTTCACCGTTGCGCTCGGCCCGGCTGGATCCGCCCGATGTCTGTTTGTTCTACGCCAACCCGGCGCAGATGATCCTGTTCATCAACGGGCTGCAATGGCGCAACTACAAGCGCTTCGACTTCAGCGTCACCGGCGAGAGCGCCTGCGCCGACAGCTGGGGCAACGCGCTGAAGACTAAGACCGCCAGCCTGTCGATCCCGTGCTTCGCCGAGCGCCGCTACGGCGGCGTCGCCGACGACGAGATGCTGATGGCCTGCCCGCCCGAGGATCTGCGCACCGCGGTGATTGGTTTGCATGGGCTGTCCAAGGCCGGGCTGCGCTATCCGATCATGCCGTATGGACCCCAGGCGGAGCCGGCTGAGGGGATGGCGAAGAGTTATGCGGGGAAAAGCTGAAGCATGGGGCTCTGCCCCATACCCCGCAAAGGGGCCGTCGCCACTTTGAACCCCTTCACTTAGGTGATGTGCCCCGGGGCGCTCCCCGGCGGGGTCTGGGGCAAAGCCCCATCCTTTCTTTTAAGCCAAGGTTTTCATGCAGCATTTTTTGATAACCGGCGGATGCGGTTTCATCGGCTCCCATCTCTGCGAGGCGCTGCTCCGCGGCGGCAACCGGGTGCGTGTGCTGGACGACCTGTCCTCCGGCCACCTCGAAAACCTGCCGCGCAACGTTGAATTCCAGCGCGGCGACGTCGCCGATCCGCAGGCGGTGGCTGCCGCGCTGCGCGACATCGACGGCTGCTTTCACCTGGCGGCGATCGCTTCGGTCGAAAAGGGCCAGCAGGACTGGCGCGGCACCCACCGGGTCAATCTTTCCGCGACCATCAACCTGTTCGACACGATCCAACGCCAGATCGACCCGGATCGCCGCAAGATCCCCGTGGTCTATGCGTCGTCTGCGGCGGTCTATGGCGACTGCCGCACCATGCCAATCACCGAAACCATGGAAAAGCGTCCATTATCGGCCTATGGCGCCGACAAATACGGCTGCGAGCTGCACGCGGGTGTCGCCACTCATGTCTTCGGAATTCCAACCGTCGGGTTACGCTTCTTCAACGTCTATGGCCCGCGGCAGGACCCGAAATCGCCCTATTCCGGCGTGATATCGATCTTCTGCGACCGACTAAGCGCGGGCCAGACGGCGAACGTCTTCGGCGACGGATTGCAGTCGCGCGACTTCATCCATGTCGGCGACGTGGCGGCGGCACTGGTCGCCGCCATGACCCGGCTTCCGCCCGATGCTGCCGTGTTCAATGTCTGCACCGGCACGCCCACCACCGTGCTGGACCTCGCACGCGCCATTGCTGATTTGCGCGGCACCAAGCCACAACTCCGGATGATGCCGGCCCGAAGCGGTGAGGTTCGCCATTCGGTGGGATCGACCCGGCTTACCAGCGAGATGCTCGGCCTGGGCGCGGCGATTCGGCTGGAGGAGGGGCTTCGCGACGTGCTGGCCTGGCTGGATCAGAAATCAGGTGTAAACGCCGAGATGGCGCGTCGGGCGTAGCTGCGCCTCATCCCAGCCCGTCGAACAACGCGGCATAGGTTAAAAACATTGCTTCCTGATCGTAGTCCCGAACTGCCTTGGCAAGATTCGCCTGGCCAATCGAATGGCGCAGCATGGGCGAAGCCAGCAGCCTGAGAACGCTGCCAGCCAACGCCTGGTCATCCAGCGCGACTATGAAATCGTTGTTCTCGGCTGCCAGCATCGCGCGAACGTCCCCAACATCGGTGCCCGCGACCGGCAATCGCGCCGCCATCGCCTCCAGCACGGTCAGCGGCATCTGTTCCGTATCGGATGACAACGCGAAAATATCGAAGCTACCCAGAATCTCCTGCGGTCGGGCCAGGTGGCCGGCAAAATACACCGTCTCAGCCACCCCAAGCTCCGCCGCGAGCCGTTCCAGTGCGGGCCGCTCTGCGCCGTCGCCGACAATCACCAGCCGTGCCGCCGCAGTCTGCCGCATGATGGCGAAGGCCCGAAGCAGCCGGGACAGATTCTTCTCGGGGCGGAGGGCGGCCACGGTCCCGATCACCGGCCCGTCACCGGGCCAGTTCCCGGCCGACGCAGCCATATCGGAGCCATGCAGGTCGATCCCGTTCGGAACGTAATTCAGCCGCCTCCGCGGTAGGCGCCAGATATCGCGTGCAATGCCAAACAACGTTCGCGACGGCAGCACGACCCGGCAGAAGCGCAGCAGGATCCGGCGCGTCAGCACCCGGCGACGAATTTGATGGCTGCGTTCCTCCGGTCCGAAGCCATCCTCGATATGAATTTGGCGCACCAGCGTCGGTAGGTTGGCCATTGCCCACTCGATCGATCCCCAGTTGCTGGTGACCAGCACATCCGGCCGCGTCGCGTGCAGGAAGGCGCGGAACCTTCGCCGGTTGCCAAGCGTGTCGCCCTTATGGATCTCGACCGACGGGTAGCCGATCTCGATGTCCGCCGAGATGCGCTCGGCGCAGGCGTAGTTGCCGTCCATGGCGAGGATCGAATGGCGATAGCGCGGGCCGAACCGGTTGATCAGCGCCGCCGTGCGCACCTGCGGCCCGCCGACCGCGAACGTCGAGAACACGTGCAGCACGCTCAGGCGTTTCATCGCCGCGGCTCCGTCAGGCGGCGTGGACCTGGACCGCACGCTCCAGGAAGCGCGCCGGCTCGGCGACCGGC
>JANXRT010000139.1 GCA_025356735.1 Acetobacteraceae bacterium
GGTGACGCCGAGCTGGTGCGGCCCGGCGGCGATGCCCGAGAAGGTGAAGTCCTGCAGCTTGCCGGCCGAATGCAGCGCGGTGACGGTGCCGCCGGTGCCGAGTGCGCGGCCGTCGAGGGTAAGCTGGAACTGCGCGTCGCCCATGTAGGCGTCCTCGCTGAGATGGAGGGTCAAGCTTCCGGTCGCGGCGCCGACGGTGAAGGTCGAGGCGCCGTTGCTGTAGAAGATGTGGGTGGCGCCCGCGGTCGCGGTGCCGTCATAGGCCATGTTGTCGAGGTAAAGGTTGCGGTCGGTGCTTGGACTGCCGCCCCAGGCGTCGTTGAGGAAGGCGATGGTCACGGCGTGCGTGCCGGCCCCCCAATGCCCGTTCAGCACGACCTGCTCGTCGGCGCCGGCGGCGTGCGAGGCGTGCGCGGCAAGGATGCCGCCGACCTGGGTGCCGTCCACGCTGACAGTGTATTGCGCGTCGCCGTTCCAGGCATCCTCGGACACTCCGATCGTCAGCGTGTCGGTGGCTGCGGCAGTGCCGAACGAGAAGCTTTGCGGGCCGCCGCCGAGCAGCGTCAGGCCGCCGCCAGGGATGGCGGTGCCGTCGAGCGTCGCGTTGTCGACATAGAGGTTGCGGTCGGTGGAGGGCGAGCCGCCCCAGGCGTCGTTGAGGAAGTTGACCGTGGCCGTGTGGCCGCCGCTGCCGAAAGCGCCGAGCACGTGGAATATCTGCGTCTGGCCGGCGCCGTGCGAGGCGACGGCGGTCTGGATGCCGCCGACCTGGCTGCCGTCGATGCTGACGGTGAACTGGGCGTCGCCGTTCCAGGCATCCTCGGAGATCGACAGCGACATCGTGTCGGCGCCTGAGCCGAGGGTCACGACCGAGGAGGACGCGCCGAAATACTTCGCCCAGGCGGCGGCTTCGTTCGGCTTGTTGTCGGCCGGCGCCGAGAACTGGTAGTTGCCGCCGCCGTTCGAATCCCAAAGGTTGACGAAGGCGACCTGAACCCCGGAGGCTTGCACGGTCTGGGCCAGCCATTGCGGGAAGGCGGCCTCGTCGGCGACATCCTGGCCGCTGTCGGAGCTGCCGGCGCCGGTCTCGGCGATGCCAAACGGCTTGCCCTGGGCCTTGGCGAACTGGATCAGGTCCGTCAGGCTGAGGCTGTGGCCGGAGCTGCCGTCTAGCGAGTAGGGGGTTGCCGCCGGGTAGGTCCAGTAATGCTGGCGGTTGACCGGATCGGCCATCCACTGGTTCAGGTTGGCATCGATGGTGCCGTCGTTCTTGTGCCAGTCATAGAGCGGGTTGTACGGATACATGCCGGCATAGATGTCGGCCGCGATCACGTCGACGTAGGCGTTGCCGGGATAGAGCGTGTGGGTCGCCTCGGCGTTGGTGTAGTTGATGATCGAGGGGTTCCAGACGACCTGGACGTTGACGCCGTAGGTCGTGCCGGCCTGGTGCAGCACGGTCGAGATGTGCTGGAAGGCGGCCACCCAGTCGGCCTGGGTCTTGGCGTCGTCGCCGGCGTAGAACGGCATCGAGTTTAGGTTCATTTCCCAGCCTGGGCGGTAATACTGAGTGGTGAACCCGTCCTGCGCCCAAATCTGCACGATGCCGGAGATGGTGGCGTCATACTGGCCGGAAGCGAAGGCCAGGTAGTAGGCGTCGGGCGTCATCGCGGCGTTGCTGGTCGAGGTCATCGGCAGGGCGATCACCGGCGTCGCGGATTTCGCATTCGCCGACTGCGAGGCGGAATCAGCCTCCCAGTTGGCATTACCGACCCATTGGCTGATCGGCTGGCCTTGGTCGATGTAATAATCAAGCAGGCTCGGTGCGGCGCCCATGAGCTGGGTGAAGCTGGTGTATTTGGCATCGAACAGAGCCTGTTCCGCGGCGTCGCTATTGTTCGGGTTGCCGAGATAGGCGCCGAGCCGGAAGGGCGTCGAGAGGGGCGCGGACGACATGAATAAAGTCCTATTTTTAAATAACGTTTCCTTGATAATCACAGTTAAGTGAGGAGTCAAAACATTTCGCGACTGAGATAACTGCCGATTGTAACTAATATTTATTACAAGAATGAAGTTATATTTGAAACAAGGCCAGTCTGAAAACTATCAAAATTTGTCTGTTCCGGGTTCCACCAGCGCCGTCCGAGGCCCCTTGTTAAAGGGATGCGTTCCGGAACGTTCCCCCGATGCTTGAAGATGGAGCGGCGTTTGGGCCAGGTTCCAAACTTGCTCACGGATGGCTTGCAGAACTTCGAACGTGGCGTTGTGGTGGGCCATATGCCCGACGCCCTCGATCGCGATCAGGCGGCTGCCTTTGATGGTGGCGTGCAGCCGGCGCGAGTGGCGGCCGAAATCGACGATCCGGTCGCCAGTGCCGGCCAGGATGGTGACCGGCAGCCGAAGATCGCCATAGCGTGGTTCCAGGGCAGCGGCGCTCGGGATCATCAGCGCGGTGTCGGCGGCGCTGGCGCGAATTTGCGAGGGCCGCAGCGCCATGCCGGTCGGGAAGCGTGCCGCGAAGCCCGGGGTGACGGGCGACGGGGCGAAGACATGGCGGAACACCGCGCCGGACATCAGCCAGCCCAGGGCCGGGGCAATCGTATGGCGGAACAGGTCGCCGAGCACCGGGAAGGCAGGCCCGCTGAACACCGCGACATCCATTCGCGGCTCGGGCTGGTAGAAGCCCGATACCAGCACCAGCCCGGCGGGTTGAGGGTTGTCGAGCGCCATCGCGAGCGCCACCAGCGTTCCCCAGGAGTGGCCGACCAGCACCGGCCGGTGCACGCCGAGTTGTTGCAGTGCGCCGTGCAGCAGCGCCGCCTGGGCGGAGGCGGTCCAGGCCGTTGCACGCGGGCGGGTGCTGTGGCCAAAGCCGGGCCGGTCGAAGACGACGATGCGGTGCTCGGCCGCCAGCGCCTCGACCAGGCCGGCGATGGCGAAATCATCCGAGCTGGCGCCGTTGCCATGCAGCAGCACGATCGGGGTGGCATCATTGTCCGGGCCGTGGTCGAGGTAGTGCAGCCGGACGCCGTCGATCTCGATGAACTCGCCGGAAGGCGGATGACGCCGCTCGGTGCGTCGCGCCACGAGGTGGTTGGCGACGGCAGCGGCGGTCAATCCGATGGCGGCCAGCAGCAAGGTTCTGGCGTGCAATGAGGCAGGCGACATCGAGGCATCCGGATCGTTGGCTGCAACAACGGACCTGGCGGTGGCGGCGTTCCCCACGGCAGAGATCGAGGGTCAGGCGCCGGCGGCGGAGAACGCGTTGAACGTTATCAGCGTGTAGGTGTCGGCGACGCCGGGCAGGGTCTGGATGCGCTCGGTGACGAACTTGCCGGTGTCCTGCTCGGGTTCCAGGTAGAACTTTCCCAGCAGGTCGTACTGGCCGGATGTGGAATAGATCTCCGACAGCTGCTCGATGCGGTCCACCGCCTCCTGGGCGACGCGGTAGGCCTGGCCCATCTCGCATTTGATCTGCACGAAGATCGCCCGCATCGCACTCGCCCCGGTTGCCTGGTTTGCTGACAATGGCGCCGCTGACGCTGCCGCGTCCAGCCGGGTGACGCGGCGGCGGGGGCCCGGTATCGTCACCGGGTTCAACCGGGGAATGTCACGATGGATTTGGCTCAGGCTGGCAAGGTTCGCGCACTACCGCGGATGGGCGGGCGCATCCTTGCCGACACGCTGGTCGCGCAGGGCATCGACCATGTCTTCGCGGTGCCGGGCGAGAGCTACCTCGACGTGCTCGACGGGTTCTTCGATGTCCGCGACAAGCTGACGCTGGTAACCTGCCGATTTGAGGCCGGGGCGGTGCACATGGCGGAGGCTTACGGCAAGCTGACGGGCCGGCCGGCGGCGGCGTTTGTGACCCGCGGCCCCGGCGCGTGCCATGGCGCGATCGGGGTGCACGTGGCGATGCAGGACAGCACGCCTATGCTGCTGTTCGTGGGCCAGATCCCGTTCGACGAGACCGACCGCGACAGCTTCCAGGAAGTCGATTACCGAAAGATGTTCGCGCCGCTGGCCAAGTGGGTGACGCAGATCGACGACGCGCGCCGCATCCCCGAGCTGATCGCCCATGCCGTCGATGTCGCGAGCACCGGCCGGCCCGGTCCCGTCGTGATCGCGCTGTCGGAAGAAATGCAGAAGCACATCGCTGAGGTGCCGGACCTGGTGCGTGTCACGGCGTCGGTGGCGCATCCCGATCCGGCGGCGATGCAGCGTATGCAGTCCATGCTGGCGCAGGCGGAGCGGCCGGTGCTGCTGCTGGGCGGCTCCTGCTGGACCGCGCAGGGTCGCGCGGGGCTGCGCGAATTCATCATCGGCAATGCCTTGCCGGTCGCGGTCGGGTTCCGCCGCCAGGCGCATTTCGATGGCAGCCTGGAGAATTTCGTGGGCGACATCGGCGTCGGCTCCGACCCCGGCCTGGTTGCGAAAATGGCCGAAGCCGACCTGATCCTGGCGGTCGGCACGCGCCTGGGCGAGGCGACGACGCAGGGCTACAGCCTGTTCGACCTCGCCGGGAGCACGCCGATCGTGCATGTCCATCCCGACGCTGCCGAGATCGGCCGCGTGTTCCGCGTGGCGCTCGGCATCACCGCCGACCTCAACGCCTTCGCGGCCGCGGCGGCGGGCTTGGAGCCAGTGCAGGCGCGGTGGTCGGACTGGACCGCCGAATTGCGCGGCCTGCGTGAGGCGCAGCGCGCGGTGCCGAACTACCAGGGCAGCCTCAACCTGGCGCAGGCGATGCGCGAGCTGGAGTGCATGCTCGACCCCGACGCGATCGTCACCACGGACGCCGGCAACTTCGCCGGCTGGGCAACGCGGTTCCTGAACTTCTCCGAGGACCAGCGCTATATCGGCCCGACCAACGGCGCCATGGGCTACAGCGTGCCGGCAGCGGTCGGCGCCAAGATCGCCTTCCCCGAGCGCATGGTGGTGGCGATGGTCGGCGATGGCGGCTTCATGATGACCGGTCAGGAAATCGCCACCGCGTTCCATCATGGCGTGGCGCCGATCGTGCTGGTGTTCAACAACGGGATGTACGGCACCATCCGCATGCACCAGGAACGTTCCTATCCTGGCCGCGTGTCGGCGACTGCCCTGACCAACCCCGACTTCTGCAAACTCATCGAGGCGTTCGGTGGGCATGGCGAGGTGGTGACGCGGACAGAGGAATTCTCGCCGGCCTTCCGGCGTGCGGTCGCCAGCGGGAAGCCGGCGCTGATCGAGCTACGGGTCGATCCCGAACAGATCACCACGCGGGCGACCATCGCGGATTTGCGGGCGGCTAGGCTGGCAAAGTAAGCATGGGGCTCTGCCCCAAACCCCGCCGGGGTAGCGCCCCGGGGCGCACCCGTTAGATCAAGCTTTTTGCCTGCGGCGCTTGATCTTACCGGAGCTTCTCCAGCATCGTCTCAAAGGTGATGCATACGGCGTTCCTGCCTCGCAGCAGAACGCCGCTCTGAACAACACCTTTCATGTTGATTGCGGAGACCTCGATCTCGGCGCGCAGCTCGCCATCGCGCGTCCGGACGTGACCGCTGCGGACGAGCACCTCGATGGCGTCGTCGGGGATCACGGTGCCGTCGGCGAAGCACGTGCCGACCAGGCTGCCGAGACCGCCTCGGACGACGGCTTCATGCACGCCGTGGCGGCGGCAGATTTCTTCCAGCGCCAGGCATAGATCGATGTTCGGGCGAATGCGCGCCGCGATCATCCGGCCTCGCCCAGAGCCCGCTGTTGTCGGCGTGAACAAGGAAAAATTAGTTTCGGGATCAGGGCGCGCCTCAATCCGCACCTCGGGCATGGCGAAGGCGCGGAGTTCGGCGGCAAAGGATAGGATCGTGTCTCCGGTAAGGATGTGGCCGCCCCGGATTGCGCCGTCGGCATCGGTCCAGACCCCGTGGCAGTGCAGCGACGGCGCGCCGTCG
>JANXRT010000179.1 GCA_025356735.1 Acetobacteraceae bacterium
CGACGGCGATCTCGGGCGGCAAGTCCTCGACCACGGCGATGGCCGGCAGCACCGAGCACGACCAGTTCCACGACGACGGCGAGGGCCACACCCACACCGAGGATTTCGATGACGGCCTGGTCCACAGCCATGAATGGGCGACGGCGACCGGGGGCAAGTAATTTTCCCCGAATTTGGATGGAACAACCCGCGGTGCTCAGGCGCCGCGGGTTTTTCTTTGATCAGGCGCGGCGGAGGCCGAGATGCTCGTGCATCGGCTCGAAGTCGCGATCGTCGTGCAGAAGCTCGTGGCCGTGCTCGATGCAGAACGTGCCGATGATCAGGTCAATGGTCTTGCGCGACGTGATGCCTAGGGAACGGAGGGTGCGGTAATGGCGCGCGGCCAGCATGGCGATCCCATCATCCATCATGGTGACAACCTGGTATCTCCGTAGCTCGAATTCCAAACTTTCGGAATGAGCCTCGTTGCGTGCACCTTGGAGAATCTCCAGCAGGATCAGATCACCGACCAGAAGGGCCTGGCTGCGCAATAACGCCCGGAACAGCAAGACCGCATCCGTTCGGTTGTCGCGTATATGGGCGATCCAGATGGAGCTATCGACGATCACCAAGCGCCTACGCCAAACTCACCAGGGCCGGCCTTCCCGGATCGCATCCAGGTCGCCCTCCCATCCGATCCCACGGAGGGCTTCCGCGGCCTTGATCTGGCGCTGAAGCATGACGATTCTCCGCAGCGCTTCCTCTACCGTGCCGCGCTTGGTTTTCTGTCCCGTCGCGGCCATCGCCTCCGCAAGCAATTGGTCGTCGATATCGATGTTGGTTCGCATTGCCTGCTCCTGATGTGCCTATTTTCCAAATATAATACACATCTGGGCTGAACGCCACTCTGGATGCGAAATCTACGAACGGATACGCTTGGCCTCTCCAACGGGAGTGGAACCATGCGCGAGCTGAAAATCGGCGATGTCACCATCACCAGCATCGTCGAGCGAGACGGGCCGTGGCGGACGCCGGAGACGATGTTTCCCGATTACGACCCGGAGGTTGGAAAGAAGTATCTGGCCGAGATGGATCCCGAAGTGTTCGACCCCGTTTCGGGCAAGATGGTGATCACCTACCAGACCTTCGTCGTGCGCACGCCGCACCATGTCATTCTGGTCGATACCTGCACCGGCGAGGACAAGGGCTACCCGGAACCATGGAACTTTCCCAAGCAGCCGTGGATGGACGGGCTGGCGGCCAACGGACTTGGCGTCGAGGATATCGACTACGTGTTTTGCACCCATTTGCACATCGACCATTGCGGCTGGAACACCAAGCTGGTTGATGGACGCTGGGTGCCGACCTTTCCCAAGGCCAAATACATCTTCCACAAGCGCGAATACGCGTATTGGGAGGCGGCCGCGAAGCAGAGCGACGATCCGCGCGACAACGTGTGGAAGATGAACTGCCTGCCGGTGGTGGAAGCGGGCCAGGCGCTGCTGGTCGACGATGATTTTTCGCTTGACGACACCGTGACCCTGACCCCGACGCCGGGCCACTCGCCGTGCCATTGCTGCGTCAATATCTCGTCCGGCGGCATGCGCGCCTCGGTCACCGGCGACATGATGCATCACGCGCTGCAATGCCGGGAGCCGGGCTGGTCGACCGTCTTCGACACCGATCCGTTGCAGGCGGCGGCGTCGAGGCGCAGTTTTCTTGGCTTGGTTGCCGATACCTCGACGTTGATCCTGCCGATCCATTTTCCCAGCCCGACGCTAGGACGGATCGAGGCCGATGGCGAGCGCTTCCATTATCGTTTCATTCGTTCCTGAGCGGAAGATAGGCATGGCGGACATCGCGACCCCACACACCGTCCGGCTGGCCGATTACTGGCCGCCCGAGTTCCTGGTCGATACCGTGGAGCTGGTTTTCGATCTTGATCCTGATGCGACCCGTGTGAGCTCGCGGCTGGCGGTTCGGCGCAACCCGGCGAACGGCACCGGCAACGCGGCACTGTTTCTGAATGGCGAAGATGTTCGGCTGAAGTTGTTGCGCGTGGATGGTGTCGCGCTGGGCGCCAACCAGTACCAGCTCGTGGACGGCAACCTGGTCGTTCCCGATCTGCCGGATGCGTGCGTACTCGAGATCGAGACCGAGATCGCGCCCGCCGCCAACACCGAGCTGAGCGGCCTGTATCAATCCAAGGGCAGTTATTTTTCCCAGTGCGAGGCGGAAGGTTTTCGGCGCATCACCTTCTTCCCTGATCGGCCGGACGTGATGGCGAAGTTCACCGTAACCATCCGCGCCGACCGCACGCGTGTCCCGGTGCTGCTGTCGAACGGCAATCTTTCGGACGCCGACGATCTTCCCGATGGCCGTCATTTTGCGACGTGGATCGATCCGCATCCCAAGCCCAGCTACCTGTTCGCGATCGTAGCCGGCGATCTGGTGGCCTTGAAGGACAGTTTCACGACCATGTCAGGCCGGGTGGTCGAACTCGGCATCTGGGTACGTCCCGGCGACGAGGCGCGGTGCGACCACGCCATGGCGTCGCTGAAGAAGTCGATGCGGTGGGACGAGGAGGTATTCGGCCTCGAATACGATCTAGACGTGTTCAACATCGCCGCGGTGTCGGACTTCAACATGGGGGCGATGGAGAACAAGGGGCTCAACGTCTTCAATACCAAATACGTCCTGGCCGATCCGGCCAGCGCCACCGACGGCGACTACCAGGGCATCGAGGCGGTGATCGCGCACGAGTATTTCCATAACTGGACCGGCAATCGCGTGACCTGCCGCGACTGGTTCCAGCTCAGCCTGAAGGAAGGGCTGACGGTGTTCCGCGATCAGGAGTTTTCCGCCGACCAGGGTTCGCGCGCGGTCAAGCGCATCGGCGACGTGCGCGGTCTGCGGGCCGGGCAGTTCCGCGAGGATGCCGGACCGCTGGCCCACCCGGTGCAGCCCGACGAATACATGGCGATCGATAATTTCTACACGGCGACGATCTACCAGAAGGGCGCGGAGGTCATCCGCATGATGCGCACCATCATCGGCGCCGAGGCGTTTCGAGGTGGCATGGACCTCTATTTCGAGCGCCATGACAACCAGGCGGTGACAATCGACGACTTTGCCCGTGCGATGCAGGACGCGTCCGGCATCGATCTGACGACGTTCAAGCTGTGGTACCACCAGGCCGGCACACCGGAAATCTTCGCCAGCGACCACTACGACCCGGCGGCCCGGCGCTACACCCTGACCCTGCGCCAATCGACACCGGCGACACCGGGACAGCCGGGGAAATCCCCACTGGTCATCCCGGTGGCAATGGCGCTGCTGGCACCCGACGGCGCGGCGCTGACCGACACGCGGGTGCTGATGCTGTCCGATAGCAAGCAGGATTTTGTGTTTGACGACATCGCCAGCGAGCCGACGCCGTCGTTGCTGCGCGGTTTTTCGGCGCCGGTAAAGCTGTCGGGCCTGTCGCGCAAGCGTCTGGCCTTGCTGGCGGCGCATGATGCCGATCCGTTCGTGGCCTGGGAATCCGGCCAGCAATTCGCCACCGGCGTGCTGCTGGAGATGGCCGCCGCCAACCGCCGCGGCAAAACTCCATTACTTGACCCAGGCGTGATCACGGCGGTCGCCGCAACGCTGGCGGGGGCCGATCGCGACCCTGCCTTCGCCGCCGAGGCGATGTCGCTGCCGGGCGAGGCGTTCCTCGCCGACCAGATGGCGGTGATCGACTTCGAGGAAATTCACTGGGCGCGCCAGTCCGCCCGCCGCGCCATCGGCCAGGCGCTCGGCGGCGAGTTGCTGGAGACCTACCAACGGCTGACCGATTCCGGCGAGTACCGCATCGACGGCGCGTCGATCGGCCGGCGGGCACTGCGCAACGTTTGCCTTGGCTACCTCGTTGCCGCCGATGGCGGGGACGGCGTGCCCCTGGCGCGAGCGCAGTTCGACGCCGCCGGCAACATGACCGACGTGCTGGCGGCGATGGCGGCGTTGAACGGCGTCGATTGCCCCGAACGGGCCGAGGTTCTGGCGGCGTTCTATGGCAAATGGCGCGGCGACGACCTGGTGATCGACAAGTGGTTCGCGATCCAGGCGATGTCGCCGCTACCCGGCACGATTTCCGAAATACGCCGGCTGATGGCGCATCCGGATTTCGATCTGCGGAACCCCAACCGGGTGCGTGCCGTGATCGGCAGCTTCTCGGCCGGAAACCCGCTGCACTTCCACGATGCGTCCGGGGCAGGCTATCGGCTGCTCGGCGAGACCATCCGGCAGCTCGACCCCATCAACGGCCAGATCGCCGCGCGGCTGGTTTCTCCCCTGGGACAGTGGCGGCGGGTCGATCCGCAACGCCAGGCGCTGATGCGAACGGAGCTTTCCAGCGTTCTGGCGCTGAAAGAGCTAAGCCGGGGCACGTTCGAGATGGCATCCAGAAGCCTCGGCTGACCGGGGCCTCAGTTCGCCCGCATGGCGTGGACGAACAGCGGCACGTTGTGGCGGAACATGCCGAGATAGGTGTCCGCCGGCCCACCCGGCGGCGACAGTGCGTCGGAATAGACGGCGGGTCCGACCACCGCTCCGGTCTCGCGCGCCACGGCCTGGGCAAGTTTCGGGTTGGTCATGTTCTCGACGAACACGGCGCGGATGTCGTCGGCGCGGATCTGGCGGACCAGCGCGGCGATCTCACGCGCCGAGGGTTCGGCCGTGGTGTCGATGCCCTGCACGCCGCGGAACTCGACGCCGTAGCGCGCGCCGAAGTAGCCGAACGCGTCGTGGCTGGTCAGTATCCGGCGGCTGGCCGCCGGGATGCTTTCGATCGCGGCCTTGGTCCACGCATCCGCCTGGCCGATCCGGCCTATGTAGTCGTCGGCACGGGCGCGAAGCATCGTGGCGTCAGCTGGATCGGCCGCGATCAGGCCGTCGGCGATGTTGCGGGTGTAGATCGCGCCGTTGGTCAGATCCTGCCAGGCATGCGGGTCGGTCTGCGCCGTGCCGTGCGCGTCCAGCCGGCGCGCGGTCACTCCCGCGGAGGCGACGATTACCGGCCCTGTGTAGCCGGAGCTTTGGATCAGCCGTTCGATCCAGCCCTCCAGCCCGAGGCCGTTGAGCACCACCAGCTTGGCGGCCTTAAGCGCGCGCAGGTCGGATGGTTTCGGCTGATACTCGTGCGCGTCGCCGTCGACCGGCACCAGCGAGGTGACGGCAACCGAGTCGCCGCCAATCTGGCGCACCATGTCGGCGAGGATGGAGAAGCTGGCGACCACCGGCAGCTTGGTGGCGGCAGATGCCGACAGGCCGGCCAGCGCGAACGCGGCCGGGGAAGTGGAAAGCAGCAGGGAACGACGCAGCATGTTGGAAGCCCCGATCTGTCAAAAACGTTGGGTAAGGCCGGCGAGCACGGTGCGCCGCAACCCGAACTGCGGCGCGCCGACGCCGATCCCGGTGCCGGTGCGTATTTGGTAGACGCTGTCGCCGGCGTTCAGCACGTCGAGCCGAAGCTCGGTGTCGCGGCCGAGCCCCAAATTGATCTTTTGCACCACGGACAGGTTCATCACCGTGTAGAGCGGGAGCGACTGGCCGTTCGGGATGTTGCCGGGAGTCGCGCGCAAGCCGGACTGGAGCAGCCCGTCAACCGAGAAGCGTGTCGCATGGCTGGATTCGGATCGCAGCGTGTAGGAAACGCCGGCGGAGGCGGTAATAAGCTGGTCGTGGTCGAGATGGATGTAGTTGGCGGAGATGTAGTCCAGGTCCGCCTGCGAGAAGTTGAATTGCGACGAGTTGATCCGCTTGCCCACGGCGCGCGAGTAGGCGACGTTGCCGTACGCCGACCAGGGCCCATCCTCATAGGTGACCGAACCTTCGACACCCGAGACGTTGGCTTGGGCGTAGTTGAATGCCGCCAGGATGATCGGCGCGCCGAACTGACCCTCGTCGATCAGGTTGGTGGCCTGCTTGTAGTAGCCATCGACGCCGATCGTCAGGCCGGGCGCCAGGACCTGGCTGATGCCCACGTCGAAATAGTTCGACCGCTCGGCCCCCACCCGGTCGTTGATCGTCGTGACCGGAGCCGCGGTGGTCGCGTTGAGCCGCGACAGCGAGCCGGCGGAAACCTCCTCCAGCGGCGGCGGCACGAAATAGCGCGAGTAGCCGGCGTGCAGCGTCGTCGAGGCCGTCGGCTTCCAGACCACGTTGACGCGCGGGCCGACCTGGTTTTCCTGGGTGAAGGCATCCACCGCGTCGAACCTCAGCCCGTAATTCAGCGTGACGCTCGGTCGGCCGGCAGCACCAGCGAGCTGGTCTTGCCGGTGGCGCGTGATACCTGCGCCAGGAGACCGGCGCGGATCGTGTGGTGCTCCGACACCTGGAAGCTCCCGTCGGCCTGCGCCCCGGTGGTGGTCTGCGACCGGTAGGCGTTCTGGGCGATGCCGTTGAACAGCAGCTCGCCCAAAAGATCGCGTTGGTAGTTCAAGGTGGAGTAGAGCGAGAACACCGAGATCTGCAGGTCCGCCGTGTCGGCGTGCTTCTGCAGCGAGGCGATGGCGAACTGGGTGCTTTCCTGCTGCTTCTGGTTCAGGGCCGCACTGTCATAGGTGCTCTGGCCATTCGCCGTCAGGCCGAGGCCGGGGGTCTGGTAGGGGATGCTCGGGATGTTGAAGCTGCCGTGAAAGCCACCGAGGATCAGGCTGAGCCGCGTGTTCTCGTCGAGTATCCCGTTGACCACCGCGATGCCATGGAACTGCTCGGTGTGGTTGTGGATCGTTGAT
The DNA here is from genome assembly GCA_025356735.1 of Acetobacteraceae bacterium. GTDB lineage: Bacteria > Pseudomonadota > Alphaproteobacteria > Acetobacterales > Acetobacteraceae > PALSA-911. The sequence continues at coordinate 6,759 of JANXRT010000179.1, forward strand.
CGACTGCCGGTTGGGCTTTCGATGCCTATGTCATTGGCGAGATAGTCGCCGGCGAGATAGTAGTCCACTGACCCGATGCGGCCGCCATATTCCAGGCTGGGCTGCAGCCAGCCCTGCTGGCCGCCGTACATTGACAAGGCCAGGCCTGGACTGGTGATGCCCGATTTGGTCTGGATGTCGATGACGCCCGCGGTCTGGAAACCGTACTGAGCCGGCAGCGCCCCGGTGATCAGCGAGATCGACTGGGCGTAGCGCGCCTGCAGGGTTTGACCGAACACGCCCAGCGCGCTCGGCAGCTGCACCCCGTTGAGGCGGTATTGCAGGTTGGCGTGGTCGCCACGGAGATGGATCTGGCCGAAGCTGTCCTGTGCGACGCTTGGCGCGCGTAGCAGCACCTGGTTCAGCGGAGCGTCCTCGCCTTGTGGAATGGCCTGCAACGCATTGGGCGAGAAGTTGTAGACGCTGGCGCCGAGGCTGGGCTGGATCTGCTGGCGCGCCTGGTTCAGACGGGTGGCGATGATGTCGATGTCGATCAATGCCTCCGGGGTGCCGGCCTTGGACGGCAGGGCGGAGGCTGGGGCATCCGCCGCCCTCGCCGGTGCTACGACCAGAAGACAGGTCGCCAGAATGGCCAACGTGCCGCCGGAACGATCGATCATTCAGCCTTGCTCCCACGGCGGCACCTGAGTGACGGCACCAAATGTTATAATATAACATGCCAAATGATATACTATAACATTTTGTGGACTGGCAATCGGCCTTGCGCGCCTCGCCCGGAGAACGGCTTGGGACGGGTATGGCGAGCCGTTGCAGCCTCGTGCTGCCTTCATCTCTGCCTGGTGCTGGCCTTCACGTTGCTGGGGCGACAGGCGATGGTGACGCCAGAGACGGCGCAGCCAGTCGCCCTGGTGTTTTCCATGCCGAACGATGCCGAGGCGCCCGCGACCACTCCGGACGAGTCGGCTTCCAAGCAACTGGCCAAACCCGTGCCGCCGGACTCGCCGCCTGCGCCAGCCAAACCGCCGCCGCCCGACACCGCAACGCCCGACACCGCAACGCCCGACTCGGCACCACCGCCGGCCCCTGAGCCTGCCTTTCCGGCTGACGCCGCGGTCCTGGCTCCAGCGGCGGCGTTGCCGTCAGTGCCCGATGAACCCCCGCCGGTCGCCGCCCCGCCGCCTGCGCGCGCAGTTGCTCCGTCCACGGCCAAGCCACGCGTCGAGCCGAAGTCCAATCCTAAATCCAGCGCGAGACCCATTACGCGTCAGGCCCATGCCGTGCCGCCGGCACCAGGCGTGCCGATCTCGGGTCCAAAAGACGGCGCGGTGCCCAGGCCGGCCGCGGCGGGCGAGATCGACGCCGACTGGCGCGGCGCACTCGACGGCTGGCTGCGAGGACACCGGCACTATCCGGAAGAGGCCAGGCGGCGTGGCGATCAGGGCCGCGTCGCGGTGCATTTCAGCATCGATCGCCAGGGCCAGGTGTCCGATGCCGAGCTGGTGCAGGGCAGCGGCTCGGCGCTGCTTGATGAGGCTGTACTGGCGATGCTTCGCAATGCCGTCGTTCCGGCTTTCCCCGCCGGCATGGCGCAGGACCATGTGGCCATCACGGTCCAGATCCGCTTCACGCTCGAGCGTTGAGGGCGGCATTGTCCGCTCACTTTCCGGCGGCATCGCAGGCGGCGCAAATTCCTTCGGCCTCGATCGTGGTCTGGCCCAGGGTGAACCCGGCCCGGCCGGCAGCTTCGGCCAGCGCATCGGCGAGGGCGGGATCGGCGATCTCGACCACGCGCTTGCAACGCCGACAGATCAGGAACTGCGCCGCATGACCGGGATTCTCGCAGCCCGGCTCGTGCGCCTGCTCGCGCGGATGGTCGTGGGCGATGCACGGCACGAACGCCGCGAGCCGCTCCAGCCGGTGCACCAGGCCGTTCTCCAACAGGAAATCCAGTGTCCGGTAGATCGTCGGCGGGGCCGCGTTGTGGCGGGTGGCGCGCAGCCGGTCGAGCAACTCGTAGGCGCCGGTGGGCGCCTCCGACTGAACGATCAATCCGAGCACCTGGCGCCGCAGATCGGTCAGCCGCACCCCGCGCCCGGCGCAGATCGTCTCCGCATGGGACAGCAGCGACAGCGTGCGCGGCGCAAACTCGAAACCCATCATTCCACCTTCCGCCGTGCCGGTACCTTGGTGGCGCGGCCGCGTTGTTCCAATGTAGCATCCATGACCCTGGAAAACACGGCTGGCGACCTTTCCGCCGCCATCGCCGGCGCGCTGCGGTTCGATGCCGGCGGCCTCATGCCCGCGATCGCCCAGCAGCACGATACCGGCGAGGTGCTGATGGTCGCGTGGATGAACGCCGCCTCGATCGCCGAGACCCTGGCCACCAGCCGGGTGTGCTACTGGAGCCGGTCGCGCGGGGCATTATGGCGCAAGGGCGAAAGCTCCGGCCAGACGCAGCATTTGCGCGAGATGCGGCTGGATTGCGATGGCGACACGCTGCTGCTGCTGGTCGACCAGCACGGCGTCGCCTGCCACACCGGGCGTCGCAACTGCTTCTTTCGCGCAATGCGAGATGGGGAGCTGGTGGAGATTGCGGCGCCGGTGGTGGATCCGGTTGTGCTTTATTCTAGTAGTAAGCATGGGGCTCTGCCCCAAACCCCGCCGGGGTAGCGCCCCGGGGCGCATCACTTAAGTATAGGGGATACAAGGGGCGACGCCCTCCGCAGGCATTCCAACTGTCCAAAGATGGCCAGTCGGAACCTTTGCCTGCTCCGCCCCTTGGCGGGTCCAGGG
>JANXRT010000199.1 GCA_025356735.1 Acetobacteraceae bacterium
ACGAACGCGGCGACGGCGATCGCCAGCACGGCGGGCACGAACCAGCCGGCAACCGTGTCGGCCAGCTTCTGGATCGGCGCCCGTGAGCGTTGCGCCTCAGCCACCATGGCGACGATGCGCGACAGCATGCCCCCCGCCCCAAGCCTGTCGGCATGCATGACGAGCGACCCGGTGCCGTTGACGGTGCCGCCGATGATCTTGTCGCCGGGCCCCTTGGGCGACGGCATCGACTCGCCGGTGACCATCGACTCGTCGACCGCGCTGCGGCCGTCCAGCACCGTGCCGTCGACGGGAACGCCGTCTCCCGGCCGGACGCGCAGCCGGTCGCCGACCTGAACCTGGTCGAGCGCGATCTCCTCGTCCTCGCCACCGTCGCGCAGGCGCCGCGCGGTCTTCGGCGCGAGGTTGAGCAGAGCGCGGATGGCGCCGCCGGTCCGGTCGCGCGCGCGCAGCTCCAGCACCTGGCCGAGCAGCACCAGCACCGTGATGACGGCGGCGGCCTCGTAGTAGACGGCGACGGTGCCGCCCATCATCCGGAACCCAGCCGGAAACAGCCCGGGGGCAAACGTCGCGAAAAGGCTGTAAAGGTAGGCGGCGCCGGTGCCCAACGCGATCAGCGTGAACATGTTGAGGTGGCCCGAGCGCACCGAGGCCGCACCCCGCTCGAAGAACGGCCAGCCCGCCCACAGCACCACCGGCGTCGAAAGCGCGAACTGGATCCAGATCGAGGTTTGCGGCGCCACCAGGTCGTGCAGGCCAAGGCCGGGAACGTGGCTGCCCATCTCCAGGATGAACACCGGCAGGGTCAGCACCAGCCCGATCCAGAAGCGCCGCGACATGTCGGCCAGCTCGTGGTTCGGCACGGCCTCGGCCGAGACTTCCACCGGCTCCAGCGCCATGCCGCAGATCGGGCAGCTGCCGGGTCCGATCTTCCGAACCTCCGGATGCATCGGGCAGGTGTAGGTGGCGCCAGGCTTGACGGGGGCGGGCGCAGGGGCAGCGGCCGCGGGCTTGAGGTAAGCCTCCGGATTGGCCACGAACTTCGCCCGGCAACCGGCCGAGCAGAAGTGGAATGTCTCGCCGCCGTGATCAAACCGATGTTTGGATGGGGCCGGGTCAACCTTCATGCCGCAAACAGGATCGATCACCGAAGTTCCGGACCCTGCCAACATGAGCACACCGCCGTTGCGCTCGCTGCTGGCGGTATCGTCGAAATCCCCGGTTCGATGCTCGCTCATGGCGTCCTTGGTGCTGCGTCAAGTCGTTGACCCGGGATCGAAAGTGGTGCTTGCCCCAGCCAAGCGCCATCATGGATGGCTCGCCGTCGAACCCAGGGGATCGGCCAATATCGCGGCTGTCTCAGATCGATATTTTCAAGCTGATTTCTCGCCTGACTGTATTCGTCCAAATTTCAATGAGGGCTCGCCTGAGTTCAAGATCGTTGCCTCCCTTCGCCTGGCAAGGGGGGGGGGCGAGGCGTCCAACACCGCAATGCTTTAATATTAAAGTTAATCTTGTTAACAAGCAAGCAAAAACGTCTGGCCAGACGCGAGCGCCCGCACAGCCGTCATCCAGGCTTGTATCGCCTCCCGCTCGGACGCCGCTACTTGCCGCGCACCAGAAGGTCGCCGAACAGGTTCCAGTGATCGCCTTCCAGCCGCGCCATGCGCCAGGATTTTAGCGGATAGAAATCGGCCGGGCTGGTGTTGGCGACGCTTCCGGGCACCAGCAGCGGCACCGCCAGATCGTGCAGGTTCGCCGCCTGGCGCATGACGTTCTCCCGCGTCAGCTCGTCGCCGCAGCGGCGAAGCACCTCGACCATCGCGAAGGCGTGGACGTAGCCGATGGCATAGCCGTTCTCGGCCACATTGGCGTTCGGGTTGTATTTCGCCATCCACGCCTTCCACTCGATCACGTCGGGGAAAGCCTCCCAACGCGGATCGGTGACATCCTTGGTGTACAAGGCGGTCAGGATGCCCTGGGCGTTCTCCACCCCGGCCGGGCGGATCACCGCGCCGAGCGAGGCCGCGACGTTGACCAAATAGTGCGCCGGTTTCCAGTTGATCTCGGCCGCCTTCTTGATCGACTGGGCAGCAAATTTCGGCGTCGTCACGTTGAAGAACACGTTGGCGCCAGAGTTCTTCAGCTGCAGCATCTGGCTGTCCACGGTCGGGTCGGTGACCTCATAGGTCGAGACCAGGACGATGCGTTTATCGGCGTCCTCCCCCAGCCCCTCGCGGAAGCCGTCGAGATAGTCCACGCCTAGGTCGTCGTTCTGGCGCAGCACGGCGATCTTCGGATCGCGGACGTTGGCCAGGATATGCCGGGCATAGACGAAGCCCTCGCCGTGGTAGTCGGGAATGAAGCCCATCGTCCACGGATGGCCCGCCGGATCGCCCCATTTCGACGCGCCGGTCCCGACGAACAGCTGCGGCACCTTCTTCTGGTTCATGTATTTGTGAATCGCGGTGTTCGGCGCGGTGCCGAGCGGCGCGAACATCAGCAGCACCCCGTCACGCTCCACCAGCTGGCGGGTCAGCTCCATGGTCTTCGGCGGACTGTAGCCGTCATCGAGCGAGATGAAGTTGATGCGCCGGCCGTTGATGCCGCCCTGGTCGTTGATCATGCGGAAATACGCGGCCTCGCCACGGCCGTTGGCGCCGTAGGCGGAGGCGTTGCCGGAATACGGCATGGTATTGCCGATTTTGATTTCGGTGTCGCTGACGCCCGGACCGTAGTTCCCTGCCGCGAAGGCTCGCCGCGACAGCAGGCCGGTTGCCGCTACGCCCAGCATCAGTTGTCTTTTGGCGATCATTCGGTTGCTCCCAAAAAGAAGGCCAGGGGCAGAGCCCCAGCCTCCCTACATCGCCAGATAACGCCGCCGCACATCCTCGTTGGCTTTCAACGCCGCGATAGTGTCCCGATAAACGATTTGTCCCTTATCGATCACCACCGCATCGCTGGCGATACCGAGACAAAAATGCATGTTCTGCTCGGCGATCAGCACGGTCGATCCGATGGCGCGCAACCGGCGCAGCAACGTTGCGATGCTGGCGACGATGATCGGTGCCAGCCCCTCGCTCGGCTCGTCGAGCAGCAGCACCACCGGGTTGCCCGCCAGGGCGCGGGCGATCGCCAGCATCTGCTGCTCGCCGCCCGACAGCCGTCCGGCGGCGCGGGCGCGCAGAGGATCGAGCAGGGGAAAGGTCTGGTAGATCTTCTCCAGCGGCCAGTCATCCTGGCCTTCCGGGCCCTTCTTGGTGGCGATGATCAGGTTGTCGTTGACCGTATGGTCGGGGAACACCTGGCGGTCTTCGGGCACATAGGCCAGGCCGCGGCGCGCCATGACATAGGGCTTGCGACCGACGACCTCCTGACCGCGGAACCGCAGGGTGCCGCGGGCAGGCGGCGCCATGCCGGCGATCGCCTTCATCGTGGTGCTCTTGCCGGCGCCGTTGCGGCCGAGCAGCGCCATGGTCTGGCCGGCGCGCAGCTCCAGATCGACGCCGAACAGGATTTGGCTGGCGCCGTAGAACACGTCGATGCCGGCAACCGACAGCACGGTCTCGCTCATGCCGGCTCGTCCGTTTCCGGGGTACCGAGATAAGCCTCGATCACCGCCGGATTGGCGCGGATTTCGTCGGGTGTGCCCTGGGCCAGCACGCGGCCGTAGCACAGCACGCGGATCGAGGAGGCGATGGAGAACACGATGTCCATGTCGTGCTCGATGAACACCAGCGTCAGCCTCTGCTGCGCCCACAGGCGCTGGACCTTCTCGATCATCTGCCAGCGCTCCTCCGGTCCCATCCCGGCGGTCGGCTCGTCGAGCAGCAGCGCTGTCGGATCGAGCGCCAAGGCGAGCGCGATGTCGAGCAGCTTCTGGTCGCCATGCGACAGCTTTGCCGACAGGGTATCCGACTCGTCCGCCAACCCGAGCAGGTCGGCGACCTCCAGGGCGCGGGTTCGCACACCCTGGCGCGGAAAGCTGTGGGCAAGGTCGCCCCACTGGCCGCGATGCGCCGCGATCGCCGCCATCAGGTTCTCGGCCACGGTCATGGACGGAAAGAAACTCGCGACCTGGAAGGCGCGGCCGATGCCCCGGCGCACGATGGCGGCGCGGTTCAACCCGGTGATGTTCTCTCCGTTGAACACCACCTGGCCGCTGTCGGGCACGATGGCGCCGGACATCAGGTTGAAGAAGGTGCTCTTGCCGGCGCCGTTCGGCCCGATGATCGCGGTCAGCGATCCGCTCTCGAAGCTCAGGCTGACGTCGGTCATCGCAGCGACGCCGCCGAAGCGTTTGGTAAGGCTTTGAACCTCAAGCATCAGGAAACCCCGCCGGATGGCCGGAAACCCAGCCGCTCGGTGACGAAATCGACCACACCGCGACGCAGGCCGAGCGCGAACACGAGGATGATTATGCCAAGCGCCAGGCCGTAATACTCGGTGGTGCGGGTGACCACGTCGTTCAGCACCGTCAGCATGATCGTCCCGACCAGGGGTCCAAGGAAGCTGCCGATGCCGCCGAGCACGATGGCGAAGATCGCATCGCCCGAAATCGGCCAGTTGATCAGCTCCGGATAGGCGCCGGAGACGAACAGGCTCGTCACCACGCCGCCAACGGCCGCGAACATTGCCGACAGCACGAACACCGCCAGCTTGACCCGCCACACGACGATGCCGAGGAAGGCGGCGCGGGCCTCGTTGTCGCGGATCATCCGCAGGCTGGTGCCGAAGGTGCTGGCGACAACGTGGCGCATGGCGATCAGCCCGATGACCAGCACGACGCCGCTGGCCAGGTAAAGCGTGTGCTGGTTGCCGAGGTCGAAGCCCGCCACCACGCGGCGCGGAATGCCACCCTGCAGGCCCTGGTCGCCGCCGGTCAGCCCGACCCACGAGATAATGATGGAGTGCAGCAGCATCTGCATGGCCAGCGTGACGAAGGCAAAATAGATCAGCCGCAGCCGGATGCAGATCGCGCCGACCACCGTCGCGGTTGCGGCGGTGATGAGCAGGGTCAGCAGGAACGCCATCGGCAGCGAAAGGCTGGTCTTCTGCATCAGCAGCGCGAACGAATAGGTGCCGAGGCCGTAGAACATGCCGTGGCCGAACGAGGTCAGCCCGGTATAGCCGACGAGCAGGTTCAGCGAGGTCGCGAACAGCGCCATCGCGGCGACCCGGATGACGAAATCCTGGAATGCCTTGCTCGGCACCAGCGCCGGGATCAGCGCCAGGATGGCGATGACCAGGATGCCGAGCACGATGTCGCGAGCGAGGGACGGGCGAAGCATCAGACGATCTCGCGCCCGAACAGACCACTCGGCTTGACCACCAGGATGATGATCATGACCAGGAACATCATGCCCTCGGTGAACATCGGGAAACCGATCGTGCCGAAGCTGCGGATCAAGCCCAGCACCACCGCGGCGATCAAAGCGCCGGCGATCGAGCCCATGCCGCCGATCACGGTCACGATGAAGCTCTCGATCAGAATGGAAAAACCCATGCCCGGCGTCAGCGAGCGCACCGGCGCCGCTAGGCCGCCGGCGAGGCCCGCCAGCATGGCCCCGGTCGCGAACACCAGCGAATACAGCAGCGTGGTGTTGATGCCGAGCGCCGAGACCATGTTCGGATTGTGCGCCGCCGCGCGCACGATCTTGCCGATTTTTGTCAGCGCCAGCGTCAATCCGAGCCCGCCGCCGATCGCCAGCGCCACCGTGATCAGCAGGATGTAGAACGGCGGCACCACCCCGCCGGCGACGAACAGCGGCGGCACCTGAAATTCCGGCGGCATGCCCATCGCCTTGAAGTCGGCGCCCCAGACGATCTTTACTAAATCGTCACAGATAAGAACCACGGCGTAGCAGATCAGCAGCTGCATCAGCACGTTGGCGCCATAGACCCGTGCGATCAGCGCGCGCTCAAACACGATGCCGAAGATGCCCATGCCGGCACCGGCCGCGACAACAGCCAGCGTGTAGCTGTCCGTCACCCGGAACACCGAATAGGCCAGATAGGCGCCCAGCATATAGAACGTGCCATGGGCGAAGTTGACGATCTTCAGCACGCCGAAGATCAAGGTCAGCCCAGCCGCCACCAGGAACAGCAGCATGCCGACGATCAGCCCGCTGGTGGTCTGCGTGACCAGGCAGGACGAGCTGGTGACGCACTCGGCCAATGCCGCGAGGTCCATTACAGGGCCTCAGACGTAGGCGTTGTTCTTCTTCCACTCGGCTTCGAGTTCCCGGATCTGCCCCCAATCGCCGGGCTGCACGCCAGTGACGTACGGCGCGGCAGGCACCGACGTGCCCCAGCCGATCGCGTAATCGACCATCGTGTGATCCTCGGCCCGCATCGTCACCTTGCCGGTGGTGCTGAAGATCGAGTCGATGGTCAGGCCGGACATCGCCTCGGCGGCCTTCTTGCCGTCCGTGCTGTTGGCCTTCTTCACCGCGGCCTCGATGAAGCGCATGCCGGTGGCACTCTCCCACGACCAGTTCGTCGGGTAGTCGTTGTTGTTCACTTTCCGGTAGTTCTCATAGAACGCCTGGTTGGGCGGGGTGTCCGGGAAGGTCGGCAGATAGCGGCTGGCGCACTGGATGCCGGTGGGCAGGTTCTTGATCGCGGTCAGCACCGGCAGGTCGCCCATCGCCGGGCAGAACACCTGCATCTGGCCGAACAGCGCATAAACGTTGCCCTGGTTGACGAACGCGGAAAGGTCGCCGGCGAACAGCGTGGTGTACAGCGCCTGCGGCTTGGCTTGCAGGATCTTGGTGATGACCTCGGTGAAATCCGGCTGGCCCATCTTCGGCCAGGCCTGCGAGGCGACCTCGATATCCGGCTTGAAGTGCTTGAGGAACTCCAGGAACTGCGCCGTGGTATCGCGGCCAAACGAGTAATCGGGCGAGGTCGTCGCCCATCTGGTCAGCTTCTTGGCCTCGGCGATCTTGGCCGAGTGGGCGCCGCCGACGATCGCGTCGTGCACGCCCTGGCGCGCCGAACGAAAGCAGGTCGCCACCCGCAGCTTCGGATCGGCCGTAAGGGACGATGTCTCGCTGTTCGAATGCACGCACAGCACGCCGAGGTCGCGCACCACCTCCTGCACCGCGAACGAGGCGGAGGAGGCTTCCGCATCCAGCAGGATCTCGCAGCCATCGGTGTTGATCAGCTCCCGTGCGATGCGGGCGGCCTCCTGCGGCTGACCCTTGGTATCGCGGTAGATCGGCTGGATCTGGCGCCCGAGCAGCCCGCCGGTCGCGTTGATGCGGTCGATCTCGATCTGGATGGCGCCCTTCGACGAGGCGCCGAGCAACGCGATCGGGCCGGAGAAGATCGACTGGATTCCGATCTTGATCGGGTTGGCCTGCGCCCTGGCAACCCACGGCATCGCCAGAACGCCGGCGGCGCCACCGAGCAGCGCGCGGCGGCCGACCGAATTCTTCTGCCCGTTGATCATCTCGTCTTCCCGCCCTCTTGTTACGAGGGTTGATCCGGCAAATTCGCCGGTTGGTCAATACGCGGGTTTTTCGCCGGCGCCGGTTCGACGTAAGCTGAGGCAGATCCGCGAAAGAGCCGTCATGTCCGTCGAAAACCCGCCCTCATTAGCCTTCTGGCAGCTGCCGCACCCCATCCGCGCCGTCGTGCTCGACATGGACGGCACCCTGCTCGACACCGAGCGGGTCTATGTCGAGACCTTCATCGAAACCGTGGCGCCGTTCGGCTACACCCTGCCCGAACAGTTCCTGCACGCTCTGATCGGCGGCTCGCGTGAGCAGTTCCAGGCTGGGCTACGCGCCCATCTCGGTGAAAGCTTTCCCTACGACGACCATCGGAAAGCCTACATGGCGCTGCGCGACGAGCGGCTGTTGGCTGGCGTGCCGATGAAGCCCGGCGTGATCGAGCTGCTCGACGCCGTGCACGCCCACGGCCTGCCGGTCGCCATCGCCACGGCCGCCACCCGCGCCCATGCCGAGGCCAACCTGGTCCGCACCGGGCTGCGCGGCCGGTTCGAGGTCGTGGTCACCCGCGACGACGTCGAGCGCTCCAAGCCCAACCCGGACATCTTTCTCAGCGCCGCCAGCGGGCTCGGGGTGGCTCCCGATACCTGCCTGGCGGTCGAGGATTCCTACAACGGCGTGCGCGCCGCCCATGCCGCCGGCATGATGACCGTGATGGTGCCCGACATCGTCCCCGCCGACGACGAGATGCGGCGCCTATGCGTCGGCGTGGTGGACGACCTCCATGCGCTGCGCGAGGCGCTGGCCGGGATCATGCGTTGATCATATCGCCGGATCGATCAGCACCTTGCCGTGCGGGTTCGGCACCCGAAGGCTCTCGAACATCGCCGGCAGCGCATCGAGCCCGACCACGCCGGTGATCATCGCGCCGGCATCGATCCGGCCGCGGCCGAGCAGGTCCAGCACCAGCGAGAAATCGTCCGGCACGTAGCCGAGCACGAACCGGATGGTCAGCTCCTTGCGGATGCCGATACGCGGCAACACAACATCCTCGCCCCGGTTGACGCCGACCACGACGATGCGACCCTGCAGCGAAGCGGCGTCGAAGCAGGTGGCGAGCAGCCCTGGCACGCCGACGCACTCGAACACCACCTCCGCCCGCGCCCCCGTCAGGCGCGCGAAGGCGGCACCCGGCGGCTCTGCGCCCGGGTCGATCATCGCCGTCGCGCCGAACTCCTCCGCCCGCGCCCGGCGTGCCGGATCGGGTTCGCTCACGACCACATCGCGCGCGCCGGAGATTTTCGAGAAAATCGTCACCGCCAACCCGATCGGCCCCGCACCCATCACCAGCACCCGGGCACCGAGCAAGGCGCCCGCCGCGCGGACCGCATGGGCGCCGACCGCCAGCGGCTCGGCCAATGCGGCGTGCTTCAGATCGAGCCCGTCGGGCACGCGCAACGCATGGCGCGCGGTGATCCGGACATATTCGGCGTAGCCGCCCGGCGCCTTGGGCGACAGGCCGACAATCACGCCTTTCGGGCACAATATGCCAAGCCCATCGCGGCAGACGCCCAGCCCGGCGCATTCGTCGCAGGGCTGCAACGGCACCCCGATGGCGCGGTCGCCGACCTGCCAATCCGGCGACTGGCTTTCGGCGACGGTGCCGGCGAACTCGTGCCCGAGCACGACGCCCGAAGCCAGCGGCACCGGATTGGCCTCGGTCGCATGCAGGTCGGAGCCACATATGCCGCAATAGCCGATGCGCAGCACGATTTCGCCCGGGCCCGCACTCGGCCGCTGCCGGTCCTCGATCCTCAGGGGTTCGCCCGGACCCACAAACACCGCTGCCCGCATCGCCGCTTCTCCTCCATGGATGTTCAGCGTTGCCCGGACGGCTGTGCTCCTGCAAGCTTTGCCGTCAGCACGGGGAAAGCCATGAAACGCTTCGAGAACAAGGTCGTGATCGTCACCGCCGCCGCCTCGGGCATCGGCTTGGCGATCGCCAAAAGGTTTGCGGGCGAGGGCGCCAGCCTCAGCCTGTCCGACATCGACGAGCCGGCGCTGCGCGAGCAGGTCGGAAAGATGGCGCTGCCGCCGCACCGAATGCTCGCCGGCCGCACCGACGTCACCGAGATGGCCCAGGTGGAAGCCCTGATCGCCGCAACGGCGGAAAAGTTCGGCCGGATCGACGTGCTGGTCAACAATGCCGGCATCGGCTGCTTCGGCTACCTGACCGACATCGAGGTCGATCGTTGGAAGCGCGTCTTCGCGACCGACGTGGACAGCATCTTCTACAGCGTGCGCTTCGCCCTGCCGCATCTGATCCGCTCGGGCGGCTGCATCGTCAACACCGCCTCGATCTCCGGTCTGTACGGCGATTACGGGTTCGCCGGATACAACGCGGCCAAGGGGGCGGTGGTCAACCTGACCCGCAACCTGGCCATCGACCACGCCCAGGACGGCGTGCGGGTCAACGCGATCTGCCCGGGCCTGACCGAAACCCCCGCCACCGCCTGGATGCGCGCCAGCGACGACGTGATGGAGGCCTACGCCGACCGCCTGCCGATGGGCCGCGCCGGCAAGCCGGAGGAGATGGCCGCCGGCGTCGCCTTCCTCGCCTCCGACGACGCCTCCTACATCACCGGCCACTGCCTGGTGATCGATGGCGGCCTGACCGCCGCCACCGGCCAACCGAACTTCAAGCGCCTGCTGCCGAAGCGCTGATCCAGTCGGCTTATGTCATCGCGGTAACCTGTTGTCGAAATGCTTGCGCGGCGCTCGATTCAGGACCATTTTCGACGCATGGGAAACCGTTCGAACCTCGTTCTAGACATGACCCCCGCGGGCGAGTTCCGCGAACCCGCATCCGACGGCCGCCGGAAAACCCCCTTTGGGGTCCGGCTCGGTCGCACCGCGATCATCGTCGCGTTCATGGCGGCCGGCCTCGCGGTCGCCGCCCTGGCGCTATGGTTCGCGCTGATCCTGATACCGGTAGCCTTCGCCGCCGGGCTCGTCGCGTGGGCAGCGTTCCGTTTTCATCTGTGGCGCAACGGAGCGGCACTCCGACGCTAGCGAAGCGCTCACCCACCCTACAAGCCGACTACGGCGTCGTATTCCATCTGATCTTTAAGAAGCGTTGCCATTTCGAACTCCTGCGCCAGCAGCGCGTAGGAGTGCCGCCGCGCCACCGGATCGTGCGCGGTCGAAAGCACCGCCACCTCCCGCACGCCGCAGGACGCTGCCAGCCGGCGAAGCCTGTCCGCGACGACATCCGGGGTGCCGAATATCGCCCGCGTTTCGATACGTTCCAGCCGCGCCCGGTCGTCATCCGAGTACGGGAACGCGGCGGCTTCGTCCGGAGAGGCCAACGCCGAAAAAACACCGCGGTCGCGGTTCAGCCGGGCCAGCGCGCGCGATGAGAACAACCGCCTTGCTTCGGCCTCGGTCTCCGCCGCCAGCGCCCAGACGCAGATCGCGCCGACCGGCTCGGGATGGCGCGCACTGGGCCGGAAGTTGTCGCGATACAGCTTCAACGCGCCCTCCGCCCCACGCTCGCTGATGAATTGCGCGAAGCAGTGCGGCAGGCCGAAATGCGCCGCCACCTGGGCGCCGAAATCCGAGCTGCCGAGAATCCAGGTTTCCGGCACCGTCGGCCCCTGCGGCTGCGCCACGATGTCTCGAAATGGATGACCCTCGACCAGCTTCTCGCCCTCCAGCCAGGCCAGAAGGTCGCGCACCGCGGGCGGAAAATGATCGGCCGCGTTCGCCGCATCGGGGTTGAGCGCATACGCCGTGCGCCCGTCCGACCCCGGCGCGCGGCCGAGCCCGAGATCGATCCGCCCGGGTGCGATCGCCTCCAGCACCCGGAACTGCTCGGCCACCTTCAACGCCGAGTAGTGCGGCAGCATCACCCCGGCGCTGCCGACCCGGATGCGGCTGGTGGTGGCGGCGATCGCCGAAATAAGGATTTCAGGCGCGCTGCCGGCGATGCTGTCGGAGTTGTGGTGCTCGGCCACCCAGTAGCGGTGGTATCCCAACCGCTCGGCGTGCTGGGCCAAGGCTATGCTTTCGCGGATCGAACTCGCCGGCGTCCGGCCCGTCACCACGGTGGACTGGTCGAGCACCGAAAGCAGCAGATCACCCGTCATCGAACTCGCCCCTTAGAAACTGACATGGCCAAAGGCTAGGCGTAGCACGGCATAGACAAGGCCGCCGACCAGGAAGCCGACCAGGGTGCCGTTGATGCGAACATATTGCAGGTCGCGCCCGACGCTCAGCTCCAGCCGGTCCGTGATCGTCTCGGTGTCCCAGTTGGCGACCACGCCGCCGATGAACTCGGCGATCTCCGCCTGCGCCGCCGGCAGCAGGCCCATGACGATCGTTTCCGCCGCCGTCTGAACGCGCGCGCGCACGGAAACATCCTGCTCCAGCATGGCGCCAAGGTTGGCGAAGGCGGATTCCAGGAAGGATACCGTGCGCCCGGACGGTTTGCCCGCGTCCGCCTCCAGCGCCAGGCGCAGCCGGGCCCAGACGTCCCACAGCCAGGCCTGCACCGTCTCGTGCCCGACCACCGCGCGGATGGCGGCACCGATCTCGGCGGCGCGGGCGGGGTCCTCCTCGATCCGGGTGATCTCGCGCCGCACCCACTCGTCGAACGCTTCCCGAAGCTCTGATCCGTCCGGGCCGATCTTCTCCAACTCGGCGTTCAGGCTGCGCAGCACGCGCTCGGCGACGGTGGCGCCCAGCGCCCAGCCGACCAGCCGCCCACCCTGCTCGCGCACCCGCTCCTCGATGACCACGCGCACGCTGTCCTGCTTGCTCGCCAGCAACGCCTTGACCTGGC
>JANXRT010000206.1 GCA_025356735.1 Acetobacteraceae bacterium
CGCCGCCGCGCCAACCAGCCGCCGGCCGATGCCGCGATCGCGCCAGTCATCCAGCACGTACAGGGTCTCGATCTCGCCATCCGCCTCAACCTGGCTGGCGATCTGGCTGCGCCGTGCCCGCCCGGCGGTGGCGAACCCGACCACGCGCGGCCGCTCGCCGGGTGCGAGGTTGTCGCCGGACGCCACGGCGACGAACACCGCACCCGGCCGGCTGCGCACGGAGGATCGGATTGCGTGGTCGTAATAGGCGGCCTGGCGCGGCACCGACATGCGGGCGAGATAGTCGTCGGCCAGGATGCCAGGATAGGTGCTGCGCCAGGAGGCGACATGCACCGCGCCGATCGCCACCGCGTCCATGGGCAGGGCGTGCCGGATGGTTATCATGCGGGCCCACAGCTCATGCAAAGCGCTCCAGCACCGCGCCGAAGAAGCCGTCGGTGCCATGGCCAAGCGGCGAAAGGGACAGGAAGGCGCCTCTTTCGGAGGATGCCGCTGGCAACGTGATGTCCAGCCGCCACGAATGGATCACCGGGCGGATGCGAAAGCCGGGATGGCGGGCAAGGAAGGCGGTCACCTGATCCTCGTTTTCCTCGGGCAGCAATGAGCAGGTAGCATAGACCAGCCGGCCGCCGATGCGCACCAGGGGTGATGCCGTGTCGAGGATCGACGCCTGCTTGACTACCAACTCGCGCAGATCAAGCTCGCGCAGCCGCTGGCGGGCGTCTGGGTTGCGCCGCCAGGTGCCGGTCCCCGTGCAGGGCGCATCGACCAGCACGCGATCGAAGCTGCCGGCGCGTCGCTTGGCCCATTTGTCGCCGGGCTCGATCAGATGGCGCTCGACGTTATGCACGCCAGCCCGGCGCAGCCGCCGCACCGCACCGTCGAGCCGCGGCGCGGACACGTCGCAGGCGACAATGTGGCCGCGGTTCTGCATCGTCATGGCGATCGCCAGGGTCTTGCCGCCGGCCCCGGCGCACCAGTCGGCGACCCGCATTTCCGGCTGCGCATCAACCAGCGCCGCGACCAGCTGGCTGCCCTCGTCCTGGATTTCCACCAGCCCGGTCTGAAAGGCCGGGCCGGATGTCACCGACCGGCGCTCATCGATGCGAAGGCCCCAGGGCGACAGGTCGGTGGGCCGGCTTTCCAGCCCCTCGGACGCCAACGCCGCCTGCGCCTCCTCGCGCGTGCCACGCAGCAGGTTGACGCGCAGGTCGAGCGTCGCCGGCGAGTTCATCGCCGCCATCTCGGCCGGCAGCTCGTCGCCAAAGCGGGCGGCAAGGTTGGGCAGGATCCAGTCGGGAAGCTCCATGCGCACCGCATCCGGCATGTCGGGGTGATCGAGCGTGTGGCCCTCGATCGGCCGCAGCGCCGACTTTTCCGGATGGTCGAGCGTGTCGGCGCCGAACTGGCCGCCGGAGAACGACTGCCCGACGCCATCCAAAGTCCAGCCCTCGACCAGCAACGAGGACGCGACCAGCATCCGCGCCGTCGGCGACATGCCATCGCGCGCCAGCCACCAGGTCAGCCGGCGCTGCGCCCGCAGCACCTTCCAGACCCGATCCGACACCGCGCGGCGATCGCCCGAGCCGATGAACCGGCGCTGGCGGAAGTAGTCGTTGGCGACGGCATCGGCGGGTTTTCGAAGCGCCTTGTTGATGCTGTCGAGCAGCTCGATCGAGGCGGCGATGCGTCCGGCGGGGGTCATGTGGGCGCGCCGGTCACGATGATCACCTGTTCGGCTGTCGAGGCAGCGCAGAGCTTTGCGTCGAAGCTCGCCAACGGCAGCCGCTTGCGCAATGCCAATTCGAGGTAGAGGGCATCGTACAGCGTCAGCCTATGCCTTCGAGCCAGCGATAATGCTTGTTCCCAGACTTGAGCGGCACCCTCCAGATCCATCAGTATCGGCAGGCTATCAAGCTGCACTGTGATTCTGGCGGTTTCCGAGACGGTTATATTATTGCGGCGCTCTTGCACAAGCAGGGTGTTGCTGACTTCAGCCCGCCAGAGAGAAGGAACAATCGCACCCTCAACGGTAATCCGGTCAAGGATGCGGTTTGCCCGAGCGGCTTCAGCTTCGTCAGGTAAGACGGCTGCGAGGGCTACTGACGCATCAAGGACGAATGCCGCCTTGCCGTGGTGGCTGGTCAGTATCTCCGGCCTTCATCGCGTGCAGATAGAAGTTCCTCGAGCGTAAAACTCCCGCTTCGTGCCCTGATTTCCTCGCGTATGGCGATCAACTCCCGCACCGCCGCCTGAGCCTTCGCCACGTCATGGCCGGGCTGGGCCGGGATCAGCCGAGCCACGGGCTTGCCGTGGCGTGTGATCACCAGCTCCTCGCCGCGCTCAACCCGATCCAGCAGGTCGGACAGATGCGTCTTGGCCTCGTAGGCGCCGATATGCTTGTTGTCGATGGCGTTCATGGATGCTGTATAAGACCAGTCCGCCGACTAGTCGATGTCTTTCAACCCTACCCGTCCTGCCGGTAGTTCGGCGCCTCGCGCGTCACCGCCACGTCGTGCACGTGGCTCTCGCGCAGCCCGGCGCCGGTGATGCGGCGGAACCGCGTGTTGGCCTGGAGTTGCGGGATATCGGCGCTGCCGGTGTAGCCCATGCCGGCCTTCAACCCGCCGACCAGCTGGTGCACCACGGCGGCGACCGGGCCCTTGTAGGCGACCCGGCCCTCGACGCCCTCTGGCACCAGCTTGAGCTGGTCCTTAATGTCCTGCTGGAAATAGCGGTCGGCCGAGCCGCGCGCCATCGCGCCGATGCTGCCCATGCCGCGGTAGGATTTGTAGGAACGGCCCTGATACAGGAAAACCTCGCCCGGCGCCTCGTCGGTGCCGGCCAACAGGCTGCCGATCATCACGCAGTCGGCGCCCGCCGCGATCGCCTTAACGATGTCACCGCTGGTCCGCACGCCGCCATCGGCGATCGAGGGGATGCCGCGCGCCCGGCAGGCGGCGGCGGTCTCCATCACCGCCGAGAACTGCGGCACGCCGACGCCGGCGACGACGCGCGTAGTGCAGATGCTGCCCGGCCCGATGCCGATCTTGACCGCGTCGGCGCCGGCCTCGATCAGCGCGATGGCGCCTTCCGGTGTGGCGACGTTGCCGCCGATCACCTGCACCGCGTTGGACAGCTCCTTGATCAGCCGCACCGCCTCCAGCACCCCAGCCGAGTGGCCGTGCGCGGTATCGACGACGATGACATCGACCCCTGCCTCGATCAGCAGATTGGCGCGGATGTTGCCGTCGGCGCCGACCCCGGTCGCCGCGGCGACGCGCAGCCGGCCGAGCTCGTCCTTGTTGGCGAGCGGATGGGTCTGCGCCTTGTCCATGTCCTTGACCGTGATCAGCCCGACGCAGCGATAGGCCTCG
>JANXRT010000207.1 GCA_025356735.1 Acetobacteraceae bacterium
CGGCCTGCACAACTGGCCCGCCTCGCCGGCCGGCGAGTTCGGCTGGCGTGCCGGCCCGATCATGGCCGCGGTCGCCAACATCGACATCACCATCACCGGCAAGGGCTGCCACGGCGCCCACCCCGACGACGGCATCGACCCGATCGTCGCCGCCGCCCAGATCATTTCCGCACTGCAAACCGTGGTCGCGCGCAACATCGACCCGACCGATGGCGGCGTCGTCACCATCGGCGCCATCCACGCCGGCCAGGCCAACAACGTCATTCCCGAAACCGTCGAGATGAAGGGCACCGCGCGCTGGTTCGACCCCGCCGTCGGCGACGTGCTCGAACGCCGCGTGCGCGACCTCGTGACCGGCATCGCCGCAAGCTTCGGCGCGACGGCGGCAGTCGTTTACGAGCGCTGCTATCCGCCGACCATCAACGACGCCGAGGCAACCGCGATGACGGTTGCCGCCGCCCGCGCCGTGGCCGGCGACGCCCGCGTCAAGGAACTCTCCAAACCCTCGATGGGCGCCGAGGATTTCGCCTTCATGCTGCTGGAAAAGCAGGGCAGCTACATCCGCCTCGGCGCCGGCCGCGGCCCGGACGAGCCGCGCCTGCACCATCCGCGCTACGATTTCAACGACGAAATCCTGACCGTTGGCGCCGCCTACTGGGTGGCTTTGGCCGAGCAGAGGCTGCCGCGCCAGGCTGACGGCGGCGCCCCGAACGCCCTACTTGCACGCAAGGGGTGAATCCGTGCCAGAGTGCGGGTATAAAGTCGCCAAACGACTGCGACAGCCAGGAAACCCGATGCCGAAAGTGACCTATATTCAGTTCGACGGCGCCGAGGACACGATCGACGTGCCGGTCGGGCATTCCGTCATGCAGGCGGCACTGGACAACAACATCCCCGGCATCGACGCCGATTGCGGCGGCGCCAGCGCCTGCGCCACCTGCCACGTCATCGTCGATCCCGACTGGTATGCGATGACCGGCAACCCCCAATCGCTCGAACGCAGCATGCTCAGCTTCACGGCGACGGCGGAGCCCCGCTCCCGCCTGTCCTGCCAGATCCGCATGACCGAGGCGCTGGACGGCATCACCGTCCGGCTGTCCTACGCCCAACACTGATCCGAACCGCCAGGAGAGCCCCCGCGATGGATGCCCCCGCCCCGAACACCGCCGCCGCCCACGCCTACTCGATGCCGATCGACCAGATCGACGTCAGCAGCCCGCTGCTGTTCCAGGAAGACACCTGGCACCCCTATTTCGAGCGGCTGCGGCGGGAAGACCCGGTGCACTACTACGAGAACAACCTGTACGGCGGCTTCTGGTCGGTCACCAAGTACAAGGACATCATGGCGGTCGACACCAACCACCAGGCGTTCTCGTCCGATGCCTATATCGGCGGCATCACCATCCGCGACATCGAGAAGGAGTTCATTCGGCCGAGCTTCATCGCCATGGACCCGCCGCGCCATGACGAGCAGCGCAAGGTCGTCTCCCCCATCGTCGCCCCGCTGAACCTGGCGAAATTCTCCGACATCATCCGCGAGCGCATCGGCGCCATCCTCGACGAGTTGCCGCGCGACGAGCCGTTCGACTGGGTCGATCGCGTTTCGGTCGAGCTCACCGCCCAGATGCTGGCGACCCTGTTCGACTTCCCGTTCGAGCTGCGCCGCAAGCTCATCTACTGGTCGAACATCGCCACCATGGACAAGAACGCCGGCGGCGAGATCAGCAGCGAGGAGCAGCGCAACGGCATCCTGATGGATTGCCTGGGCGAGTTCACCAAATTGTGGAACGAGCGTATCAACGCCGAGCCGCAGCCCGACCTGATCTCGATGATGGCGCATGGCGAGGCTACCCGGAACATGACGCCGCGCGAGTTCCTCGGCAACATCATCCTGCTCATCGTCGGCGGCAATGACACCACCCGCAACTCGATCTCCGGTGGCCTGCACGCGCTCAGTCAGAACCCGGACGAGTATCAGAAGCTGCGCGACAACCCCGGGCTGATCCCGACCATGGTGCCCGAGATCATCCGCTGGCAGTCGCCGATCGTGCACATGCGCCGCACCGCCCTGGTCGACATCGAGCTCGGCGGCAAGCAGATAAAAAAGGGCGACAAGGTCATCATGTGGTACCTGTCGGGCAACCGCGACGAGGAGGTGATCGACCGCGCCAGCCAGTTCATCATCGACCGCCCGCGAGCCCGCCAGCACCTCGCCTTCGGCTTCGGCATCCATCGCTGCGTCGGCAACCGCCTGGCCGAGATGCAGCTGATGATCATGTGGGAGGAAATCC
>JANXRT010000049.1 GCA_025356735.1 Acetobacteraceae bacterium
CCTCGCTCGGCATGGGCGAGTGCAGCTTCGCGCCGACAGCCGCGGCGATCGGCAACGCCGTGGCACAGGCGCTGGGCGCGCGCATCCGGGACATGCCGTTATCGCGCGAGCGTATTCTGGCGACGCTGATGCCGTAGGCAAGAAAGGATGGGGCTCTGCCGCAAACCCCGCAAAGGGGCCGTCGCCCCTTTGAACCCCTCTACTAAGTTAGGCGCCGCGGGGCGCTACCCCGGGGAGTTTGGGGCAGAGCCCCATGCTTACTGCCGCTGCGGAACCGGCGCCTGAGCAGGACGATGCGAAAAGCACCCCATCTCATAACATCCAAGCAGCGCCACAGCGCCGGCGCCGATCGCGATCTTGGTCCCGGTGGACATGCCGGAGGGTGCGGCCTTGGCTTCTACCGAGCGGCCTGAGTCGCCGATCGTCACCGCGACGCGCTGCGCCTGCTGTGGGCCGCCGTTGGCCGGGATGAAATCCACCTGGCTGCGCGAGCCTGGCGGCATCGAGCCGACGAACTGGGCGAACGTCGCGATGCTTGGAAACACACGACCATCGACGGAAATGATCTGATCGCCGGGATGGAATCCCGCTTGCGCTCCCGCCGAGCCCCGGCGCACCTGCTTGACCCGGATGATGTCGAAGGTCATGCCGTCGTCGGTGATCTGCTGCGATCGCTCGACATCCATCCCCAGGCCGCCTCGGTTATGGGGCAGCGAGGCCGCTTCCTGCGCCGTCAGCAGCCGGTAGCCCATCTGGTTATCGGCACGCGCAGGCGTGGTCGAAAGCTGCGCGGCCAGCAGGGGCCCCAGCAGGCAGATCAGGATCCTGCGAGCGGTCATGGGCATGTCCCTCAGCGTCGCCGCGCGGTCAGGACCCGCAGCATGTAGCCGACGGAACCGGCGATCAGCAGGGCGACCAATGGATTGCTCCTGGTGTTTTCGAGCACCGAGTCGACCCAGTCGCCGGCCTCGTCGAGCATCGAGCCAAAGCTGTTCTGCATCGTGCCGGCGACCTGATCGCGCTTGCCGCGCAACTGCGTCGCGGTGTCGCCGGTCAGACCGCCGACGCCACTCTCGATGCGGCCGCCGAAGTTCCGCGCGGCACCTTCGATACGGTTCTCGTTCACCATCTCGTTCTCCTGCCTTAATACCGCTTCAGACGGAAACCGTGCCCTCGTCCGGCAGCTTGCCGTTCGGCGTCATGCCATCGACTGCACTGGGCAGATGCTGGCTGAGTTGCGACAGAAAATCCTGCGGCGGCATGCCGGCTTGGCTCGCCATGCTCTGCACCTGGCTATCGCCAAACACGCTTTGCAGCTGCTGCGGCGACACCGGCTGGTTGGCTCCGCCGCCAACCCAGGATTGCGCAATATGGCCAAGGCCGGCCTGCTGGAAGCTCGATAGCAGGCCGCCCAATCCTCCGGCCATGCCACCCATGCCCCCCTGCTGACCCATCGTGCCCTGCTGGCCCATTGCGCCCTGCTGGTTGCCGCCGCCGAGCATGTTCATCAACACACCTTGCAGGGGCGATGAACCGCCACCCATCAATCCGCCAAGAACCTGATCCAGTAAGCCCATGTCCGTGATCCTTGATTACGAGTTGTGCCGTCTAGGTAGGTTTGGAAGCCGGCTGCTGGTCGAGAACGGCCTTGCGCACCGCCTCGTCGCCGGCGCCGAGCACGTCGCCCACCACCTGGCGCGCATCGCCGGCCAGCTCACCACTGATCGCCGCATCGAGCAGCCCGCCAACCGACTTTCCACCGTCCAGCCCGTGCGCCTTGACGCTCTCGCTACCTTTGTCGAGAATCGTCTGCATCACCGTGCCACCCTGCTCCATCGCCTGGTTGGCCAGGTTGCGAACCGTATCGCGCGCCTGTCCGGCCAAGCCGCCGAGCGCCGCCTCCTCCTGATCGGAGTGCGGCAACAGCGCGCCGAGCAGTGCGCCGGCCGCGAGGCCAAGGGCACCAAGCAGCACCGGGCTTTCGCTCAGCGTCGTCATCAGGTTGCCGCTCATCTGGCCAACCGCCTGACCACGCTGCAACAGGACGCCACCGGTCTGCTGTGCCAGACCCACGCCGGTGCTGCCGACCGAGCGTGCCGCCCCCTGCATCGTGGCGGCGACGGAGCCGATCGCGCCGCCGGCCGCGCCGATGGCTCCGCCGACCTGCTGCTGGATGCCGGCGGCACCCTGTGCAACCGCCTGCTGAGCAGCGGACAGAGCGTCGCGGATGCGCTGGGAGTAGGAGGAAGAGGTCTCCTGCGAATGGCGGGACACGCCCATCGCCTCGCCGCGGGCCTCGTCGAGCCGGACCGCGTAAACCTCCTCGGTCTCGCCGGAGTAGCGAACCACGCCCTGTTCGGCGACGCGGACCCGATCGATGCTGGCGCCATGATCGACCGAGCTGGCCATGGCTCCGCCACGTGGGTTGGAGGCCATCAGCCAGGCCAGGCCAATGCCGGTCAAGGCCGCCGGCAACGGGTTGGCTCGCACGCTGGCGAGCAGGTTCTGGCTGAATGCCGCGCCCTCGCTGCCGCGGAAGTAGCCCATCAGGTCATCCACCACCTGGCCGGGCGAGAGCCGATCCTGAAGCTCGCTGAGATGGCTGCCGAGCCGTGACCTTGTGCGGTCAAGGTCCCGTTCGATGCGGCTGGGATCGGAGGTTTGCTGAGACATCAGAGGTTCTCCTTCACGACGCGGGCGTCCTGTTTCAGGCTGGCCGACATGCGGTCTGGGGTAAGGTTCTTGACCGACAGCAGGGCGATGCCGGACCGCGCGGCCAACGCGCCGGCGATCAGCACGACGGCGCCGACGATGAGGAACGCGGCCCAGCCAGGCATCACCAGCGCCAGCGAGGCGCCGATGCCCTCCAGGAAGATCACCAGGCCGGCAAAGGCGAACAGCGCGCCGCCGATGATCGAGACTGCGGCGGTGGTGACATGGTTGAGTTTCTGGTCGAGTTCGGCCCGGGCCAGCCTGATCTCGCCGCGCACAAGGTCCTGGATGTCACCTGCCAGGCTGCCGATGATCTCGCCCAGGGAATGCCCGGGATCCGACCTACTGCTGCTCATGGGAGGCTCCCATCGGGTTGGGAAGAGGATGCGCCGCCGGGGCCTGCGCCGCTAGCGTCTGGGGCGTCGAGGTCTGCACCGTCGAGGTTTGGGGCGTGCCAGTCACGGCGATGCGCCCGACGCGGGCCAGGGCAAATCCAGCCGCCATCGACGCACCGACGAACAACGCCGGCTTGCGCTTTGCCAGTTCGCCAAGATTGCCGAGCAGGCTCTGTAGGTCGTTGGTGCGCGGCGTGCCGGCAAGTGAGGTCAGCTCCTCGGCGCCCTGCTCCACGAGATGGGCAATCCAGTCCTGGTGCCCCTCCAGCTGCTCGCCGGACTTGTGCACCGCCTGGGCGACGTCCTGCAGGCGATCGGCCAGGCTGTTCTTCTGGGCATCGACGGTCGAGGTGACCTGATCCCCTATTGCGCCGACCAATGAGGATGCGCGCGCCTGCGCGTCATGAGCCGCATCGACCGCATGGCTGACGGCGTCGGCTCCAGCCTGGCGCGCCTGATCGCCGACCTTGCGCGCCGCATCGCCGACCGATTGCAGGTCGGCCATGCTCTTGCCAACCGCACCGGATCCGTTGGTATCACTCATGGAAGCCTCCACTCGATGACCGTGTGCCGTGTGCCCCGCCGTTTCGTCGGCGGAGCCACGTGCTGACGACAAAGTGCTTTTCGACACCGAAAGGTTCCGCCGAACGGGGGCGCCAAATTGGCGCCCCCGTTACTTTGATGCGGCTGTTCAGCGAACCACGCGCTGGGTCACGTTGACCCGGCGCTGCACCGCCGTGGAGCCGCCGATCGCCGCGGCGATGGCGCCCAGCAGCAGATTACCAAATGCCGCGAACGATGTCTTCGAGGCAGCGGCGGCGCTGGCATCGGCCGCGTTCTTGGCCGTCTGCACGGCCTGGTCGCGGGTCTGCTTCAGCTTGGCCTGGGCATCGTCGAACTGCTTGGCGGCATCGTCGTGGCTGATATGCTGCTGCGCCGCCATGATGTTGACGATGCGCTCACGCGCCGTTGGCGCGCCGTCACCGCCACGGGTGTAGGTCACCAGGTTGGTCGCGACCTCCTTCTGTGCGTCCTGCGGCGACATCGAGGCGGGATCGGGGTTGGTCGGCCGCAGGTAGCCTTGCGCCTGCTGCTGGATCACGTCGGGCGAAACGCCGGCGGCCTGCGCCAGCGGCTGCGCCGCGTCCTTGATGCCCGAGCCGGCGGCCGAGGTCACGCTGCCGAGGGCGGAGAAGCCGCCGCCGACAATGCCGCCGATCGCCGAGGTCAGCAGATAGATCGTGAGCAAGGTAGCGATGCCCCAGGTGATCAGCCCGTGCAGCACGCCATCCCAGCGCAGCTCGATGCCGGCCAGCCAGGCCGAGACGTAGCCGCCGAAGCCGAGGGCTATGATGCTGCTGACCACCCACCACACGCCGGCGCCAATGCCAATGTTGCTGCCGGTCGGTGTGGTGCCGCCATTGGTATCGATGGTGCCCAGGCCAATGCCGGCGCCCAGCAGGCTGAGCAGCAGCTGGAGCGCCACCACCAGGATGACGCCGCCGAAGATCGCTGCCCAGGAAATGCGGCGGTGGGTATGAGTGCCGCCGCTCATCGTCGTGGTCGTCGTTTCAAGTGCCTGCGCGCCGCGGTAAGGCGGGTCGTTGAATGTGTTGGTAGACATCGCTGTTCTCCGTTGTTAGCAAAAAGGGTGCCCCCGGCCTCAAGCCTGGGACACCCCCATTACCGGCTGTGGCCGTGGATCAGACTTTCGGCGCGGCCGGCATCGTGGGCATGACCGGACCTGTGGTGCCGGTCGTCGTCGTGCCGGTTGTCGTTGTCGTGCCGGCGACCCGCTCGCCCGGACCCTGCTCGATCTTGACATCCTCGCGGCGCACGGTGTCGCGCACCGTCTCGACGCGCTCGGTCGCCTCCTTACGCAGATTGACCTCCTCGACCACGCGCGTGGTCTTGCCGACCACCGCTTCCTCTGCGGACTCGGTCATCTCGATCGTCTTCTCGGAGAAATCAACGTCGCCAACCGGGCGGCCGTCGGTCACCGGACGGCGCTCGACCATCACCTTCTCGTCACGCAGGGTAACCTGCTCCTCGACGGGCGTCTCGACCACGAACCGGCGGATGCGCGTGCCGCCACGGTTCACCATGCGCTTGCCGACAACCAGGCTTTCCTCGGCGAGCTGGATGACGCCGTCCGTGCCGGTCGCCTGAGTCATTCCGGTGGTCGCGGCTACGCCGGTGGTCGGCAGCGGCGCCATCGGCGCGCGGGTGGTGGTCGTGGTCTGCGTCAGGCCATAGCTCGCGGCCCGCTCGTCGATGTCCACCGGATGGTGGCTTTCCAATATTTCCATCACCCGCGCGACATGCATCTCGGGAACCTTGACCGTGACAACGGTCGAGCCGCTGTGCAGGCTGCGGTCATAGACCGCGGTGTCGTCTTCGGTCTCGCCGCCGAACAGGCTGGACCAGAAGCCGCGCTCACGCACCGGGGCTGCCGGGTTGTAGGTGCTGCCGGTCGCCATACCGGTGGTGGCGGTGCCGGTCGTCGTTGTGCCGGCGTGCTGGTCGATCGCGCCTTCAGGCACGTTGGCGGCGCGCAGGTCGCGAATCGCCGCTTCGGCATGGGCTGCGGTATCATATACCGCAACGATGGTTTCATCAGCCATGGTGTCTTGTCCTTGATGTTTGTGTTGTTGAGGCGGGGTCACTCGGATGCAGGCAGGTCGTGTAGCGGGACGCGGCATCAGGCTTTCCGACGCAGTTCAGGGGCGTTCAGCACCGACAGCCGGATCGGCAGTGCCAAGCAGCGTGCGGGTGACGGCAACCTTCTGCTCTCGGACAATGACGGTCTCGACGTGGCGTTCCGTCGTCCTGACCCGCCGCAGCCTCACTTCTTCCTTCAGCATGAGCCGAACCTCGACGACGACGACCTCTTCGACAATCGAGAGGATGGTGGTGTCGCCTTCCTCACGGACCGGCGGCGCGGCATCGACCTGGCGGCCGATGGGAACGCGTTCCACCTCGATGCGCTCGATCGCCACGGGCTCGTCGACGTGCACCTCGCGCAGCTGGGTGGTTCGCGCGGCACGTACCACCGTCTCAATCTTCCGACGCGAGACGTCGATCGTTTCAACATGAAGCGGCAGAACTCCCCCGTCGGTTGTCTGCCGTTCAAGCTTGGGTAAGCCTGCCAACTTCAACGAGGCGTCATCGGACATCGGCCGCACCCTAGTCCTTGAGCGCGTCGCGCACGCCGTCCTTGGCGCCGCCCACGGCATTCTGCACCTTGCCCTCGGTCTTTTCCACAGTGCCTTCAGCCTCGGTCTTGGTGTCGCCGGTCACCTTGCCGACCGTTTCCTTGATGGAACCGACTATCTTTTTTCCGATACCACCGACACGATCCTCGTCCATAAAACTTTCCTTTATCTCTGTTCACGAATTCGCGCGTGCGAACCGGTGCAGGATCAATTTCCGTTTCGGTGAAAGGTTGCGGCTAATTCGGTGGCCGTAATGGAGTTTCGACCGCTCCGAAACAGTCACGTCATGGCCGCTCCGGACTTTCACTCGTTGATGGTCAAACCGGTTGGGATGTTGCATTTCCTCCAGCTTCACGCTGGTGACGCACAACCGTGAAGCTGGAGATGGGGCCATCGCCGCCAAGAAGATAATCGAGCTGACCAACGTCGATTTCTCGCTGCGGCATTTCCTGCTGCCGTTGATGCGGGCAGCGCGCGATCGCGGTCACGAGGTGATCGGCGTCGCGGCCGAGGGGCCGCTGCTGGAAATCGCCCGCGCCGAGGGTTTCCGGATCGTGGCGCTGCCATTCCGGCGCAGCGTCTCGCCGCTCGCCCAGCTCCGGGCGCTGGCAGCGCTGGTGCGGCTGTTCCGCGCCGAAAGGCCGGACTTGGTCCACGCGCACATGCCGATCACCGGCTTCCTCGGCCGGGTCGCGGCGCGGATCGCCGGGGTGCCGGTGGTCGCCTACACCTGTCATGGCTTCCTGTTCAACCAGGATGGCGGTCTGGCGCGGCGCGGCGCCAGCTTCGCCATGGAATGGATCGCCGGCCGGGTGACGGATGTCTTTCTCACGGTGTCCGGCGCCGAGGCGCGGGATGCGCGCCGGCTGCGCATCTTCGCCAGCCCGGTGACGATCGGCAACGGGCGCGATCCGGCGATCTTCCGTCCGGACCCGGCAGCCCGCGCCCGCGTCCGTGCCGAGATCGGCACCCCGGCCGGCCGCGTGGTGATCGTCGCCGTGTCCCGCCTGGTCCGCGACAAGGGTTTCTTCGAGCTGGCGACGGCGATGCGCAAGGTGCCCGACGCCGAGCTCTGGGTCGTCGGCGACCGGCTGTCCTCGGATCGCGGCGAGGACGTGGCCGGGATGCTGGACGCGGCCGGGCTCGGCCAGCGGCTGCGTCGGCTCGGCTATCGCCACGACGTGCCGGCGATCCTAGCCGCCGCCGACGTCTTCACCTTGCCGAGCTATTTCGAGGCGTTGCCGATGTCGGTGATCGAGGCGATGCTTTCCGGGCTGCCGGTGGTGGCGAGCGATATTTCAGGCCCGCGCGAGCAGGTGGTCCACGGGGAAACCGGGCTGCTGGTGGCGGTCCGCGACGCCGACGCTCTGGCCGCCGGCCTGCGCCGGCTGGCCGGGGATGCCGCGTTGCGCAGGCGCATGGGGCAGGCCGGCCGGCAACGCGCGCTGGACCGTTTCGACGAGGCGCGGGTGACGGCGCGCACCCTGGACCTGCTGGGTCTCTAACGTTATGCCAAAGGATACGCCCCGGAGCGCTACCCCAAGGCTTGAAGGTGGGGCGGGGTATGGGGCGTAGCAGGCAAAGGCTCCGACTGGCCGCCTTCGGCCAGTTGCAATGCCTGCGGAGGGAGAGCCCATGCTTCCTAATCCACCAGGATGTTAGATGACCGACATAGTCCCCATCCGCCGCGCCCTGCTTTCGGTGTCGGACAAAGCCGGTCTGGTCGATCTCGCCCGCACCCTTGCAGAAGCCGGGGTCGAGATCCTGTCGACCGGCGGCTCGGCGGCCACGCTGCGCCAGGCTGGGGTGGAGGTGACTGAGGTCTCCGAGCATACCGGCTTTCCGGAAATCCTCGACGGACGGGTGAAGACGTTGGTGCCGCAGATCCATGGCGGCATCCTCGGCCGGCGCGACAACCCCCAGCACCTGGCCCAAATGGCGGCGCACGGCATCGCGCCGATCGACCTGGTCGTGGTCAACCTCTACCCGTTCGAGGCGACGGTGGCAGCGGGCGCAGGCTACGATGAATGCGTCGAGAATATTGACATCGGCGGCCCGGCGCTGATTCGCGGCGCCGCTAAGAACCATGAGTTCGTCGCCGTGCTGACCGCGCCCGACCAGTACCAGGCGGTGCTGGACGAGCTTGGCGCCCATGGCGGCACCACGCTGGCGCTGCGCCGCCAACTGGCCGGCGATGCCTACGCCAGTACCGCCGCCTACGACGTGGCTATTTCGGATTGGTTCGCCGGGCATCGGGAAAAGGAGTTTCCGCGCCGACTGACGATCTTGGGCAGCCTGCGCCAGACGTTGCGCTACGGCGAGAACCCGCACCAGGCGGCGGCGTTCTATGCCACCGGCACGCGCCCCGGAGTCGCCACCGCGACGCAAATCCAGGGCAAGGAGCTGTCCTACAACAACCTCAACGACACCGACGCGGCGTTCGAATGCGTGGCCGAGTTCGAGGCGCCGACCGTTGTCATCGTCAAGCACGCCAACCCATGCGGCGTCGCCTTCGCCACCAGCCTGGCCGAGGCATGGGACCGCGCACTTGCCTGCGATCCGGTATCCGCTTTCGGCGGCATCGTCGCCGTCAACCGGACGCTCGACGCGGCGGCGGCGGAAAAGATCTTTTCCATGTTCTCCGAGGTCATCGTGGCGCCCGATGCCGACGAGGCGGCTCGGGCTATCCTGGCGCGAAAGAAGAACCTGCGCCTGTTGCTGACCGGCGGGCTGCCCGATCCGGCTGCGACGGGCCTGAACTTCCGCAGCGTCGCCGGCGGCTTTTTGGCGCAGACGCGCGACGCCGGCCGGGTGCGGGCCGAACAACTGCGCGTCGTCACGCGGCGCGTGCCGACCGACGCCGAACTGGCCGACCTGCTGTTCGCCTTCCGCGTCTGCAAACATGTGAAATCCAACGCCATCGTCTATGCGCGCGACGGCGCTACCGTGGGCATCGGTGCCGGCCAGATGAGCCGTGTCGACAGCGCGCGCATTGCCGCCTGGAAAGCCGCCGAAGCGGCGCGCGCGGCCGGGCTGGAGACGCCGCTGACCGTCGGTAGCGTGGTCGCGTCGGATGCTTTCTTTCCGTTCGCCGACGGCCTGCAGGCGGCGGTGGCGGCGGGTGCCACCGCGGTCATCCAGCCGGGCGGATCGATCCGCGACGCGGAGGTGATCGCCGCCGCCGATGCGGCCGGGATCGCCATGGTGCTGACCGGGGTGCGGCATTTTCGCCATTAGACAAGAAAGTCATGGGGCTCCGCCCCAGACCCCGCCGGGGAGCGCCCCGGGGCGCATCCATAAGCCTATGGCGCGATCGCGCCGGGCTTGGCCACGGAGGCGCGGGCCTCCACGGCGCCTGCTTTCTCGAAGGTCAGCGTCACTGGCACCGATTGGCCGACCGTCAGCGGCTGCGTCAGGGCGATCAGCATGACGTGGTAGCCACCGGGCGCCAGTTTGACCGTGCCGCCCGCCGGAATGGCCAGGTCGGCAACCCCGCGCATCCGCATCACGCCGCCCACCGAAACGGACTCGTGCAGTTCCGCCTTGCCGGCCACCGGAGACGCGACGGCGACCAGCCGGTCGGCGGCGCCGGTGTTGACGATGGTGACGTAGAAGGCGCCGACCCCGCCGGCTGGCGCAGATCGGGTGAAGGCGTTCTCCAGCCGGATGGTCCGGGCATCCGCGGCGAACCCGGGAACCGGGAAGAAGCTGGCCAGCAGCAGAACGGCGGAGACAAGGAATTTCATGGCGGGCGCCTTCATTTGAGCTGCTTTGACAGGTTTTCGGCAAGTTCGCGGGCCGGTGCGTCGGCGCGCAGCGGAGCCAGGAACTTGCCCTCGGGACCCATCAGATAGAGCACGGAGGAATGGTCCATCGTATAGTCGCCCGGCTGGTCGCCGGTGCGATGCGGCGCGTAATAGACGCGGAACTTCCTGGCGACATCGGCGATCTCGGCGTCGCTGCCGGTCAGCGGCAGCAATCGTGGCGTGAACGCCGAGACATACTGCTTCATCACCGCCGGAGTGTCGCGCGCCGGATCGATGGTGATGAACACTGGACGCACCTGACCGGCCTTGGTGCCAAGCCTGTCGAGCGCCTCGGACACCTGGTTCAGCGTCGTCGGGCAGACATCGGGGCAAAAGGTGTAGCCGAAATAGACCAGCGCATATTTGCCGCGTAAGTCCCGATCGGTAACGCGCTTGCCATCGCCGTCGAGCAGCGAGAACGAGCCGCCGACCGCCGGGCCGTCTGCCAAGCTGCCGCCGAGCCACATCGTGGCGCCGGCGCCGACCAGCAGGGCCAGAACCAGCAGGCCGACGACCGGCAGCAGGAATTTTCCGCGAGCGTCGGGCGAAGGGCTAGGTTCGGGCATGGAGGAGTCCTACCAGGACATGCGTTTGTGAAGCCCGCAGGGTGGCGGGCTTACGTTTCGATGACCGCAGAATGTCGAACATATAACGCCGGATCAGGTATGTTTTTCAACGCCCGACGGACTAATATGCGGATCATGTCGGTTAGCTCATCACATCTCCTCACGCAAGCCGCGGCTCCTCGATCGGACCGGGCGGCCACCTTGAAATGCCGTGGCCGCATCGCGGCCTGGCTGTATGCGGTCGCCGCCATGATCTTCGTCATGGTCACGCTGGGCGGCGTCACGCGGCTGACCGGGTCGGGCCTGTCGATCATGGAGTGGGCGCCGTTCCGCGGTGCCCTGCCCCCGCTGTCGCATGCCGAGTGGGAGCGGCTGTTCGCCCTCTACAAGGGCATCCCGCAGTACAGCCTGGTCAACGAGGGCTTCGGCATCGAGGGCTTCCAGCGCATCTTCTGGCTCGAATACCTGCATCGGCTGTGGGGAAGGGCGATCGGCCTGGCTTTCGCGGTGCCGCTGCTGTGGTTCTGGGCGACCGGACAGATCGAGCAGCGGTGGCGGGTGCCGATGCTCGGTCTGCTGCTGCTGGGCGGCGCGCAGGGCGGCGTCGGCTGGTTGATGGTCGCCTCCGGCTTCGAGCGGGACGCGACATCGGTCTCTCCGTACCGGCTCGTGGCGCATCTGGTCGTTGCCCTGGCGCTCTATGCCGCCATCCTCTGGACGGCGCTGTCGATCCGGTCGTCCGATCGGGTGCGGACACCTTCCCGACCAGGTGCCGTGCATGGATGGGTGCGGCTGGTCTGCCTGCTGGTTGGCGTGACGATCGTCGCCGGAGGCTTCGTCGCCGGCATCCATGCCGGGCTCGACTACAACACGTTTCCCCTGATGGACGGGCGGCTGGTGCCGGAGGGCTACGGCGCCATGCTGCCCGGCTGGCGCAACTGGACCGAGAACGTGGCTGCGGTGCAGTTCGATCACCGGCTGCTGGCGAGCGTCACCGCGATTGCCTGTGCCGTCACCTGTTGGATCGGCCTGCGCGATCCGGCGGTGCCGCGCCGCCCGGTGATCGTGCTGGCCGGCTTGGTCGCGGCGCAGTACGCGCTGGGCGTCGCCACGCTGCTGTGGCATGTGCCCGTCGTGCTGGGAAGCCTGCACCAGGCCAACGCGGTCTTGGTACTGACGGCCGCCCTGGTGCTGTTGCACGGGCTGAGCCGGCCATCCGGCATGCTGCACCGCGCATGATGGTCGACAGCCCAGCGGTCACTTTGCCCATCCCGGTTCCATCGATCGAGCCGGACACGGCGGTGCTGGCGATCGAGCCGGACACGGCGATGCTGGCGATCGAGCCGGACGCGGCGATGCTGGCCCTGATGCAGATCAGCACGGCGATCGACCGGCTGCGGGTCGGATTGGCGGCGTTCGGCCGAGATCGTTCGCTCCTGGTCTTCAACACGCGTTTCATCGAGCTGTTCGGGCTGCCGGCGGACCGGATCGTTGGCGGCATGGATTTTCTCGATGTGCTCGGCCTCG
>JANXRT010000235.1 GCA_025356735.1 Acetobacteraceae bacterium
CGGCCTGCCTGTCGCGCCGGCTCTGCACCAGGATGTCGAGCACCATCCCAGTCTGGTCGACCGCGCGCCACAGCCAGTGCTTGACCCCAGAGATTGTGATCACGACCTCATCGATGTGCCACTTGTCGCCGGCGGCAGGCAGCTTGCGCCGGATCTGGTTGGCAAGCACCTGGCCGAACTTCAGTGCCCATTGGCGCACGGTTTCGTAGCTGACGATGATGCCGCGCGCGGCCGGCCACTCGTCCGCCATGCGCAGGCTGAGGGGAAAGCGGAAGTAGAGCCACACGGCGTGGCTGATGATCTCAGCCGGGAACCGGTAGCCGGCATAGCTTGGGCAAGCAGGTGTCGTCATCCCGAACGCCTACCCGGCTGATCCGCGTCTCACAAGCCGGCCAGCAACCAAGTTGACGGTGCCCTCACATGGACCATGGCGACGATCCGCGCCAAAATCTCACACAGGCCTGGTGGCTGGGCCTGATTGCTTCATGGTGATTGCGTTTGCCCCGGCGTGGGAGCGCGGCCGCCGCGTTCGCAACCACTTGGCACCCTGCCGCTTATAGGTTCATGGACAAGGCACCTCCCATCGTGGTGATCGGCGCGTCGGTGGGTGGGGTGGATGCCATACGGGCCCTGACGGCCGTGTTGCCGGCTGACTTCGCGGCGGCCGTGTTCGTCGTGCTGCACATCGGCGCGCACAAGAGCGAGCTGCCATTGCTGCTGAACCAGCAGGGGCCGCTGCGGGCGTGCCATCCCAGGGACGGCGACCCGATCCGTGCCGGGCACATTTACGTGGCCCCGCCGGACCATCACCTGCTGGTCGAGCCCGGGCACGTGCGCCTGACCCGGGGTCCGCGCGAGAACTGGGCGCGTCCCGCCGTGGACCCGCTGTTCCGCAGCGCGGCCCAGGCCTACGGCGCCGGCGTGATCGGCGTGATCCTCACCGGGGGCCTAAACGACGGCACCGCGGGCCTGTTCGAGGTCAAGCGGCGCGGCGGCATGACGGTCGTCCAGGACCCGGACGACGCGGCGGACCCGGGCATGCCGCAAAGCGCGCTACAGCACGTCGCGATAGACCACCGCCTGCCGCTGCGGGACATCCCGGCGCTGCTCGCGGCGCTGGTTGGAAAACGGCAGCCTGATCCCTTCATGGAGAACGGCAAGGCCGTTGCACCTAGGGAACGGGAGGATACGATGACGGCGGACTACACGCTCGACAATCCCGTTGCCGTGACCTGCCCGGACTGCGGCGGCGGGTTGCGGCGCAGCGAGCTGGGCACCCTGACGCAATTCCGCTGCCACATCGGCCATGTTTACACGGCCGAGGTGATGGCGGCGGCGCAGTTCGCGGCGATGGAATGGTCGCTGGGTGCGGCGATGCGCGCCCTCAGCGAGCGCGGCGAAATGTGCCGGCAGATGGCGGACAAGGCCCAGGCCGCCGGCGACGAAGGGCTGGCCTTGCACTGGACGGCGGCGATGCACGAGGCGAAGGAACGGACGGGCGCGCTGCGCGACCTGCTCGAACGGGAGTGGATGCATCCTGGCGACACCGAGCCGCCGACGCCTTCAGGCGCGTGACGGCCTCGCAGTCTCGACAGCGTCCGCTTCATGGCGCAGCGACAGCACCTGCGCCTCGAGTTCCTGCGCCTTGAACGGCTTGGTCAGGCGCGGCTGGTTCCGGAACGCTTCGGGCAACGCCCAGTCGCCATAGCCGCTCGCCAGCGCGAACGGGATGCCGCGCGCACGCAGCCGCTCGGCCACGGGATACACGTGCCCGCCCCGGATGTTGATGTCCAGGATGGCCGCGTCCAGCGCCTCGTCGTCTGCCATCCGCATGGCGGCATCCAGCTTGCTGACCGGGCCGACCACGACGCAGCCAAGGCCTTGCAGCACCTCCTCGATGCAGACGGCGATGAGCATGTCGTCCTCGACCACCAGGACGCGCAGGCCCGCCAGGCTTGCGGGCGTCGTCATGATCCCTTCTCATCCTCGCCGCTGCCGTCCGGCTGCAGGCGGCCGACATCTTCGGTCAACGGGAGGACAATGGAGCACAGCAAGCCGCCCACCAGGAACTCCCGGCTGACCTCGGCATCAATCTCGTGGGTCAAGGCCCGCTCGATCAGCGTCGTCCCGAACCCGGGCCGGGTGGGCGGCGACACCGCCGGGCCGCCGGCTTCCGTCCAGGTGAGCATCAGCGTTGGGACGCCCGCGCCGGGACGGACGTCCCACGCGACGGCCAACCGGCCGGATGTCGCGGACAGCGCGCCATACTTGGCGGCGTTGCTGGCGAGTTCGTGCACCGCCATCGCCAGGGCCAGCCCGGCCTTTGGGGTCAGCGCCACGTCCCGGCCCGTGATGGTGACGCTGCCGCTTTCACGGTCAAAGGGCGCCAGCTCGGTATGCAGGATCGCCCGCAGCGACAATTCGCCATGCCCCGATTGCGTGAGCAGGCTGTGCGCCTTGGCGATGGCCTGAATCCTGCCGTGGACCTCAGTGGCGAAGGCTTCCGGCGTTGGGGTGGTTTTCAGCGTCTGCGAGACCACGGCGGATACGATCGTCAGGATGTTTTTCACCCGGTGGTCCAACTCACCGAGCAGCAGCGCCGCCTTCTGTTCGGCGGCCCGGCGCGCGCTGATGTCGCGTGCGACCAGCGACACGCCAGCAAGCCGGCCGTCCCCTTCCAGAACCGGCGAAACCGTGACAGACACCTCGACGGGGCTGCCGTTCATCGCAATGCCGGCACACTCGAACGACGGGAGCTGCTCGCCGCTTTGCAGCTTCCCCAGCATGGTCTGCCAGTCCCCAGGCAGCGCGTCGCGCACCAATGCCGGCATGGGTTGGCCGACGGCCTCGGATGCGGAGGCGCCGAACAGGCGCCGGGCGCCGTCGTTCCAGCTCGTCACCTTGCCGTCCAGGCTGTGGGCGATGATGGCGTCCTGGGAGGATTCGACGATCGCGGCCAGCCTCGACCGGGCCTGCTCGTGCTTCTTGCGCTCGGAGATGTCCACGAAGGTGATGACGACGCCGTCAATGACGTTGTTCAGGTCGCGGTAGGGGCGGACCTGCATCAGGTAGCTCGCGCCGTCCGCGACCACCGCCACCTCGCGCTCGCGCGGAACCAGGGTCTGCAGCACCTTCTGCACGTCCTGCCGCAGGCCGTCCCGGGTCAGGCTGGTGACGATGTCGGAGATGGGCCGGCCTTCGTCGCCCTCGCGCACACTGAAGATGTCCAGCAACCGAGGCGTGAAGCGCCGGATGCGCATGTTCCGGTCCAGGAACAGGGTGGCGATGGCGGTGCTGTCGAACAGGTTGGCCAGGTCGCTGTTGGACCGCACCAGGCTGTCGTTGCGGTTGTTCAGCTCGGCGTTGATCGTCTGCAGCTCCTCGTTGAGGGATTGCAGCTCCTCCTTGGAGGTTTCCAGCTCCTCGTTGGCTGATTGCAGCTCCTCGTTGACCGAAAGGTATTCCTCGTTGGAGGACTGCAGCTCCTCGTTGGCGGCTTCCAGCTCCTCCGACACGCCGCGGAGGCGTTCCCGCGTGCTCAGGAGATCCTGGTCCCGCGCCTGCGCGGCTGCATCGCCATCTTCCTTCGAACCAGGCGCCGCCGTGGCCAGCGGGGCAACGCTGGCCGGCTCGGTTTCCTGGAACACGATGACGAACAGGCCATCCTCCCCGGCGGCGGCCAACGGCTCCACGACCAGGTTCAGGCCTTCGACGCTGTTGTCCACCTCGATGCGGAGCGACTCGTAGATGGTGCGTTCCCCGGTCGCAGCCGCTTCCCTGAGCGCGGCCCGTGCAGTGGTCCGCAAGTCGGCGTGCAGGAGCGCGAACAGGTTGAGGCTCGCAATGCCGGTGGCCGGCTGCAGGAACTTCGCGGTCTGCCCGGAGAACCGCAGGATGTCGTACTGCCGGTCCACGACCAGGAACGCCGGGGCATAACGGGCAACGGCCCGCGCTGCGCGCCGGTCCAGGTCGTTCGCGGCCAGACGCACGGCCGGCCTGGGTAGCACGGGCGGCGGCAGGCTGCTCGGCGAGCGCAACGGCAAGAACGCCGGGATGCTCGCCGCCGTGTCACGCCTGGTGTAGAGCCGGTGGCGCTTGTCGAGCGGCGCGAACAGGTGGGCCTGCGACGCGACGCCTTCCGAGGATCCCAGGAACAGGTGTCGGCCTGGCCGGAGGGCGTAGTGGAAGGTGGCGATGACGCGCTGTTGCAACCGCGGCTCGAAGTAGATCAACAGGTTGCGGCAGCACACCAGGTCGATGCGCGAGAACGCCGGGTCCTTGACCAGGTCGTGCACCGAGAACAGGCACATCTCCCGGATATCCTTGGCGACCCGGTAGCTGCCGTCCTCCCTGTCGAAGTTCCGCTCCAGCCGTTCGGCCGACATGTCCGAGGCGATAGAGCCGAGGTAGAGGCCGGCCCGTGCGACCGTGATGGCCCGGTCGTCCACGTCGGTCGCGAAGATTTGGACCGTGCGGCGGCACTCGGACCGCAGCAGGGCTTCCTTGAGCAGGATCGCCACCGAGTAGGCTTCCTCGCCGGTGGCGCAGCCGACGACCCAGACCCGGATCGGGTCAGTGGCGCGCGGGTCCGCCAGCAGCTCCAGGATGACCTTCGCCTCCAGCGCCTCAAACGCCCCGCGGTCCCGGAAGAACCGCGTCACGCTGATGAGCAGCTCGCGGAACAGCATCTCCGCCTCCTGCGGCTGCTTGCGCAGCTGCTCGATGTAGTCCTGAACCTCGTCGGTCCGCAGCACGTGCATCCGGCGCTGGATGCGGCGCATCAGCGTGCCAGTCTTGTAGTCGCTGAAATCGCGCCCGAGCTTGCTTTGCAGCACGGCGCAGATCGTCGCCAGTTGGCTCGGCAGGTCTTTGCGGATGCCATCCGGACCCTTGTGGCTGTCGCAGATCGCGCGGTGATGCCGGTAGTCCAGCAGGGCCTTCGGCATGTCCTCGACGGCCATCACGTGGTCCACGAAGCCGCCCGACGCGGCACTCAACGGCATCCCGCGCTTGGCGTGGTGGTCGAACTCCGCCTGGCTGAGCGTCAGGCCGCCATGCTCCTTGACAGCCGCGATCCCAAGCGCGCCGTCGCTGCCGAAGCCGGACAGGATGATGCCGACCGCGTTCTCCCCCTGGTCCTCGGCAAGCGAGGCCAGGAAGGTGTTGACCGAAACCCGGCGGGCGGCAGGGGAAGCCGGACTGGCGAGGTGCAGCTGGCCGCCCTTGATCGTCAGGGTGGCGTTGGGCGGGATGACATAGACCTGGTTCTGGCTGACCTCCATCCCGTCCTCGGCGAGATGCACCGGCAGCGAGGTGTAGCCAGCGATGATTGCGGGCAATGAGCTGTCGTAGCTGGGATCGAGATGCTGGACGACGACGAAGGCCATGCCGATGTCGGCCGGCATCTTCGAGAAGAACCCCTTGAGCGCATCAATGCCGCCCGCCGACGCACCGATGCCGACGACCAGACGCGTTCGTTCCGGCGCAGGCCCATGCTGGACCTCGTTCTCGACGTCCCCATCGGTCGCGCCAAGGTCGCCGCCATTGTCCTCCTCCTCGGGCGTGTCGGGCAGGCTGGGATCAACGACCATTGCGCACCATGAACTTCTGCCCCGCTTCCCGACCGCGCCAACCCGGTCCCGCACGGCAACCAACAACCAGGAAAACGGACGGTTTCCTTGCACCTTCGTCAGCGTGGCTGGCACGCGCCGGAAACCGTCAGGAACCCCGTTGCAGCATTGACCGCTCAGTTGCACCCTGTCCACCAACTTTCTGGTGGTTGCACATTACGCTTGTCGGCTACGTCCGGGTTTCGAAGGGCGATGGCAGCCAAACGCTCGCGCCGCAGCGCGACGCCATGCTCGTTGCTGGCGTCGAGCCCGGCCGCATCTACCAGGACCTCGCTTCCGGCCGGCACGACGCCCGGCCCGGCCTGGATGCCTGCCTCAAGGCGCTGCAGCCCGGCAACGCTCTCGTGCTGTGGAAGCCGGCTCGCCTTCGGCATCTTCGCGGCGTTCGCCGAGTTCGAGCGCGAGTTGATCGCCGAGCAGCATGTTGCATGGACCTGGAAGGCAGACGCAGTAGCCACAAGCCCGTCTGTGATCAGGCGGTGCGGACGTAATTCGGGCGTCCAAGCTCCGACATGCGGTTGAGCGTGTGAACGGCGACGTCCACCTCTGTCGCCCGACGGTCATCGGTGCGCGAGCGCAGCGCGTCCCCGATCCCTTGCTTGAACCGGCCGATCGCTGCCTCGGCTCGTGCCCGCGCCGTGTAGCCGGACGCTTTTGCCAGGCCATGCGGCCGTGCTCGGCGATATGCTGGAGATGTCGGTCCCGCTGCGTCGGCGCGGTCGCGGCTCAGGGTCGAGTGGTCCGGCACCGCCAGAGCGAGCCCGAGCAAACCAATGATGGAGCCGATTAGGCCCTCGGTCTGGCGCAGCGCCAGGCGGAACACAGCTTTGAACGTGAGGGCTGTGAGAATGGCCAGGGACGAATACCAGGGCTGACCGCCTGGCGTGGTGCGTGGCGCTGCCCGCCAGCCCGCGATCGCCTCGCCCGTGAACCAGACCGTGAGGCTCCCGCGCTGGCGCAGGGCCGCGTCGTAGGCGGCCGAGTTGATGACCTTGCGCTTCTGTCGCGGGATGTGGCGGCGGCGGTCGTGGTTCAGCTTGAATGGCAAGGTAGGCTGCCAGGGTCAGGTCAGGCGCAAGATTCTTACGTCAGCCCACCTTGCCGGGCCACAGCCACCTCCGTGCAACATGCTGGCGCGTGTCGTGTTCCATGTTGCCGGGTGCCCGTTCTTGGTGGAGCGTCAAATCCTTAGAAGCCTGAGGAACTGACACGCTGAAATTTTCCACGATATCGGCGCGGTTAATCGATCCCTCCCAGAACAGGCGAAACTCAATAAACTCGAGCCTTTTCTCAACGCCGAGCGCACTTATGGCCCTCTTAAAAGGATAGAAACTATATGGATACGGACATGGTGTCCGTATAGTTTTTCTACGTAACCTGGCAGCAGGTCGATGGTGAGGACGCCATGCCGCACTAACTCTTTGCATGGGTCACTTAATGACGGATGGACAAGGATAGCACCCGGTATGGGGGGAGGGACTAAAACAGCATTTGGGGGTAGATATGGGGGTAAAGGCCGCCATCCTAGAAATTAAACTAGATATTTCAATATGTTATGACGTTAGTTTGGCGGAGAGGGTGGGATTCGAACCCACGGTACCCGCGAAGGCACAACGGTTTTCGAGACCGCCCCGATCGACCGCTCTGGCACCTCTCCGCGGCGGCGGGGTTATAGTTGGGTAAGCGGTGGTTCGCAACAGCCATGCATGGCAGCACAAAGGTCTGAACACCGTGTTTCGATTGACACTGCCGTGTCCGCCGCTATAACCCCGGTTTCTGAAAGCCGGCAGCCGGAAGCGCGCTCGGGCGACAGATTGCCGCCATCCGCACGGTCGCGGAACCCGACTGGCCGATATTGGCCGAGCTACAGGATGCCAAACGATGTTCGCAGTGATCCGCACCGGCGGGAAACAATACCGTGTGACCCCGAACGCCGTGCTGAAGGTCGAGAAGCTGGAGGCCGAGCCGGGTTCGACCATTACCTTCACCGACGTGCTGGCGGTCGGCGGCGAGGGCGCCATGACGATTGGCGCTCCCAATGTGGCGGGCGCCAGCGTCACCGCGACGGTGATCGCGCAGGACCGGCTCGACACCGTCATCATCTTCAAGAAGCGCCGCCGGCAGAACAGCCGCCGCCGCAATGGCCACCGCCAGCACGTCACCGTGCTGCGGGTGGCAGAAATCAACGCCGCCTGAGCAGGAGCAAGCAAGATGGCACATAAGAAAGCAGGCGGCTCCTCGCGTAACGGCCGCGACACCGAGGGCCGGCGCCTCGGCATCAAGAAGTACGGTGGCGAGAGCGTGGTCGCCGGCAACATCATCCTGCGCCAGCGCGGCACGCGCTGGAAGCCGGGCATCAATGTCGGGCTTGGCAAGGACCACACCATCTTTGCCCTGATCAACGGGCATGTCGAATACCACCACAAGGCCGAAGGCCGGGTGCATGTCTCGGTCGCGCCGCAGCAGGTTGCCGCCGAGTAGGCCAACCAATGCAATCGCGTCGGATACGGGGGTCGGCGCCAGCCGGCCCCCGATTTTGTTCAAACCCTTAACGCCGCAGGCAGAAAGCATGGGGCTCTGCCCCGAACCCCGCAAAGGGGCCGTCGCCCCTTTGAACCCCTCTACTCAGGGGATGCGCTCCCGGGCGCGCCCCGGGCGGGGTTTGGGGCAGAGCCCCATGCTTCCTTTTGGTCCAAACCCATGAAATTTCTAGACCAAGCCAAAATCTATCTCCGCTCCGGCGACGGCGGCGACGGTGTGATCGCCTTCCGTCGTGAGCGCTTCATCGAATACGGCGGCCCTGACGGCGGCAAGGGCGGCCGCGGCGGCCACGTCATCTTCGTCGCGGTGCAGAACCTCAACACGTTGATCGACTTCCGCTACACGCAGCATTTCCGTGCCCGCAAGGGCGGCAATGGCGCGGGATCCGACCGCACCGGAGCCGGCGCCGACGATGTGGTGATCTCGGTCCCTATCGGCACCGAAATCCTGGCAGATGACAACGAGACGCTGCTGGCCGACATGGATGTCGCGGGCAAGGAGGTCACGCTGCTGCGTGGCGGCGACGGCGGCAACGGCAACGCGCATTTCAAAAGCTCGACCAACCGGGCGCCACGGCGCGCCGATGTCGGCTGGCCGGGTGCGGAGCGTTGGGTCTGGCTGCGGCTCAAGCTGATTGCCGATGTGGGGCTGGTCGGGCTGCCGAATGCCGGCAAATCCACCTTCCTGGCCGCGTCGTCCGCGGCGCGGCCGAAGATCGCCGATTACCCATTCACTACGCTGCACCCGCAGTTGGGCGTCGTTCGGCTGTCGGCCACGGAGGAATTCGTGCTGGCCGACATCCCCGGGCTGATCGAGGGCGCGCATGAGGGCGCCGGGCTTGGCGACCGTTTCCTGGGCCATGTCGAGCGCTGCGCCGTGCTGGTTCACCTGGTCGATGGTGCGGCTGGCAACGTCGCGCGTGCCTGGCGCCTGGTGCGGGAGGAGCTCCGCGCCTATGGCGGCGGCCTGGCCGACAAGCCAGAGATCATCGTGCTCAACAAGGCCGACACGATGACCCCGCGCGAGGCGACGGCACGCCGCACCGCATTGGCCCGCGCGTCTGGCCATCCGGTGATGCTGATGTCGGGCGTGTCCGGCCAGGGCGTGCCCGAGGTGCTGCGCGCGGCGCAGAACGCCGTCACCGAGCAACGCCGCTCACGCGCGGCATGAAGCCACCGGCATGAATTTGCCGGCATTAGCCGATGCGCGTCGCCTGGTGGTCAAGATCGGCAGCGCCCTGGTGGTTGACGGCACCGAGCCGCGGCAGGCCTGGCTCGCCGGGGTCGCCGCCGATATCGCGGCATTGCGGGGCAGGGGAGTCGAAGTCATCGTCGTGTCCTCCGGTGCCATCGCCCTGGCGCGGCGCACGCTTGGCTTCAACCGGCGCCGGTTGCGGCTGGAGGAGAAGCAGGCGGCGGCGGCGGTCGGCCAGATCCGGCTGGCGCAGGCCTGGAGCGTGGCGTTGTCGGCACAGAGCCTCGTCGCCGCGCAGCTGCTGCTGACGCTGGAGGATACCGAGAACCGCCGGCGCTACCTCAACGCCCGGGCTACCCTGAGCACCCTGCTCGGCCTCGGCTGCGTGCCGGTGATCAACGAGAACGACAGCGTCGCGACCTCGGAAATCCGTTTCGGCGACAACGACCGGCTGGCGGCTCGGGTGGCCGAAATGATGCAGGCCGACCAGCTGCTGCTGCTGTCGGACATAGACGGGCTCTACACCGCCGATCCGCGCACCAACCTGGCGGCCGAGCACATCGCCGTGGTGCCGGCGATCACGCCCGAGATCGAGGCGATGGGTGGCGAGCCGCCGCCCGGCTACTCCTCCGGCGGGATGCGGACCAAGCTGGCGGCGGCGCAGATCGCGACCCAGGCCGGCTGCGCGATGGCGATCGCCGTCGGTCACATCGCGAACCCGATCGCCGCCTTGGAGCAGGGTGGCCGCTGCACCTGGTTTCTGGCGGCGCCGGATGGGCGAACGTCGAGAAAGCGCTGGATCGCCGGGGCGCTGGCGCCGCTCGGCACGCTGACGGTCGATGGCGGCGCCGCCC
Organism: Acetobacteraceae bacterium; assembly: GCA_025356735.1. Lineage (GTDB taxonomy): Bacteria > Pseudomonadota > Alphaproteobacteria > Acetobacterales > Acetobacteraceae > PALSA-911. The sequence continues at coordinate 10,220 of JANXRT010000235.1, forward strand.
GCGCGCTGGCCGGCGGCCGATCGCTGCTGCCCGCCGGGGTGCGCGCCGTCGCCGGAAATTTCGAGCGCGGCGATCCGGTCGTGGTGGTCAACGCCGATGGGGCGTTGCTGGCGCGTGGGCTGTCGGCCTATGCCAGCAGCGACGCGGAGCGCATCGCCGGCCATCGGTCCGACGAGATCGAGGCCATCCTCGGCTGGCGCGGCCGCGACGAGATCATCCACCGCGACGATCTGGTATTGCTTTAGGCCCGGTCCGGAATTCCCAACCGGCTCGCCCGCTGATAGTGTTGCCCATGGACAATGAGTTTCTGCCTCTCGCGACCGCCGCGGCCCGCGAGGCCTCGCGCTGGCTGGCGCGGTCGTCGGCGGCGCAGCGCGATGCCGGGCTGCTTTCCATGGCGGAGGCGATGCGGGCGGCCGAGGCCGAAATCCTGGCAGCCAACGCGACGGACATTGGTTCATTCACCGGCTCCGCGTCGTTGCGCGACCGCCTGGTGCTGGACCCGCATCGCATCGCCGCCATGGCGCAAGGCCTTGAGGACATCGCGGTACTGCCGGACCCGCTCGACCGGACCCTGGCCGAGTGGACCCGGCCCAACGGGTTGCGCTTCCGCCGCATCGCGACGCCGATCGGGGTGATCGGGATGATCTACGAGAGCCGCCCCAACGTCGGCGCCGACGCCGCCGGCCTGTGCCTCAAATCCGGCAACGCCGTGATCCTGCGCGGTGGCTCCGAAAGTTTTTACAGCTCGATCGCGATCCATGCAGCCCTGATATCAGGCCTGCGCGCCGCCGGGTTGCCGGAGGCCTGCGTCCAGGTTGCGCCCTCGACCGATCGCGCCTTTGTCGCCGCCATGCTCGGCGCCGCCGGCGCCATCGACCTGATCATCCCACGCGGCGGCAGGTCGCTGGTCGAGCGCGTGCAGAGGGAAGCGCGGGTGCCGGTGCTGGCCCATGCCGAGGGGCTCAACCACACCTACGTCCACGCCGCCGCTGATCCGGAGATGGCGCGCAAGATCCTCGCCAACGCCAAGATGCGCCGCACCAGCGTCTGTGGTGCGACCGAGACTCTGCTGATCGACCGCGAGGTGGCACCCACCCTGCTGCCGCTGCTGATTGCCGACCTGCGCGCGCTCGGCTGCAATTTCCGCGCCGACGGTGCTTCCCGCGAGATCGTGCCCGGCCTGCCGCCGGCCGCAGACAACGATTTCGACACAGAATGGCTGGACGCGATCCTGTCGGTTCGCGTGGTCGATGGCGTCGATCAGGCGCTGGCTCATATCGCGCGCCATGGCAGCGGCCACACCGACGCGATCGTCACCGAGGATGCGGATGCGGCGGAGATCTTCCTGGCCGGCATCGACAGTGCGGTCGCGCTGTGGAACGCATCGACCCAGTTCTGCGATGGCGCCGAGTTCGGCTTCGGCGCCGAGATCGGCATCGCCACTGGGCGCGTCCACGCCCGCGGCCCGGTCGGGCTGGAGCAGCTCACCACCTACCGCTACGTCGTGCTCGGCGACGGCCAGGTGCGGCCCTGAGCCGATTCGCGGCGGTGGCCGCCCCGCTGGAGGTGGCCCCGGTGGAGGTGGCCCCGGTGGAGGTGGATCGCCTGCCAGCGTGGGGCGACCGCCGCCGGATGCGCGTCGGGCTGCTGGGTGGCTCGTTCAATCCGGCCCATGCCGGTCATCTGCATGTCGCCCGGCTGGCGCTGGCGCGGCTCGGGCTGGATCAGGTCTGGCTGATGGTGTCGCCCGGCAACCCGCTGAAACCGGCGCTCGGCATGATGCCGATGATCGACCGGCTGGCAAGCGCGCGCGCGGCGATCGGCCGTGCCCGCGAACCGCGCCGGGTGGTGGCGACCGCCATCGAGGCGGCGTTGGGCACGCGCTACACGGTCGATACGTTGCGCGTTCTGTGCCGCCGGTTCCCACGCACGGATTTCGTCTGGCTGATGGGCGCCGACAACCTGGTCCAGTTGCCGGCCTGGCGGCAATGGCGCGAAATCATGCGCACGATGCCGGTCGCGGTTCTGCCGCGTCCCGGCTATAACCATCGCGCGCTGGCTGGGCATGTGGCGCGGCGGTTCGCCGGCGCCCGGCTTCCGGCTCGTGCCGAAAGATGTCTGGCGCTGTCGCCGGCGCCTGCCTGGATGTTCCTGCCTGCCCCGCAACATGCCGCCTCGGCGACGCAAATCCGCGCCGCCGCCGGTTCGGCATAGGAGTCGTGCCATAGCCCGCAAGCCACCGACCTCGACCTCCGCCCCTACCGGAGACGCACCCCGCAAGCGGGTTGCCGCGCGGAAACCGTTGCGTCCGGCATTGTCAGGAGCCGCGAAAACGCCCGGCACGCCGCGCAAGAAGGCGGCGGTCGCCGGCCCCAAGCGCATCGCCGATCCCGCCATGCCGCGGCGCCGGGCCACCAAGGCGGAGAAGCCTAGCGACATCGCGCGCCTCGATCTGTTGCAGAAGGTGATCGTGGACAGCATGGAGGACGACAAGGCGGAGAACGTGGTCGCGCTCGACTTCGCGGGGAAGACCGCGTTCTGCGACCGCATGGTGATCGGCACTGGCATCGCCGACCGCCAGATCACCGCGATGGCGACCCACCTTGAGGAGAAGCTGCACGAGAACGGCATCAAGCGGGTGCAGGTCGAGGGCTCGGGTGGATCGGACTGGGTGCTGATCGACGCCGGCGACATCATCATCCACCTTTTCAAGCCGGAGGCGCGGACGCTGTACGCGCTCGAGAAGATGTGGGGACCCGATCTCGACGATCCCGCGCCGGAAATGTCACGCTCTGACACGCCCTGACCCGGGAACTTTCGGTTCCGTAACTTTTTATTATCCGGATGCAGGTAGTCTAAGCGGGGCCGTTCAGGTCTTCCGGGAGCCGATACATGCGTCATGGGCCCATCGCCGCCGCAACCATGCTGATCGCGATCAGCGCCGGCGCAACGTCGGCCGGCGCGGTGACGATCAATCCGCTGTTCGACAGCAGCGTCACCAGCCTGTCCAACGCGGCCCAGGTCGAGCAGGGCTTTCTTGCGGCGGCCAACGCACTGGCTGCCGCCTTCACCAACCTGGTCACGGTCAACGTCCGCGTCAGCTGGGGCAATGTCGCCGGGCAGGCACTGCCATCCAATGCGCTCGGCGCCAGCATGACCTCGCTGTACGGCTATTTCAGCTACGCCCAGATGCGCACCTGGCTGACCAACGCGGCCTCCACGTTGGCGGATCGCTCGGCCGTCGCCTCGCTGCCATCGGCGCCGCCGGCTGGCCAAGGCGGCTACGTACTGACCACGGCCCAGGCCCGCGCGCTCGGCCTGGTGGCGTTGAACGGCGCTGGCATCGACGGCTCGATCGGCTTCGGCGCCGCCAGCTACAGCTTCAACCCCGTCACCGGCGTCAAGCCCGGCACCTACGACTTCGTCTCGGTCGCCGAGCATGAGCTGTCCGAAGTGATGGGCCGCATCAGCGGGCTGAGCAGCGCCGCGCCGGGCTACGCCACGGCGCTTGACCTGTTCCGTTTCTCCGCCGCCGGCGTGTACGGCTTCAGCTACAACGCCGGCAGCTACTTCTCGGTCGATGGTGGCGCAACCGACCTCGCCAACTTCAACAACTCGCCCTATGGCGGCGACCGTGGCGACTGGCAAAGCACGCCCTACACCAACGACATGGCGGACGCCTTCACCTATTCAGGCACGGTGGGCAGGCTGTCCAAGGCGGATCTGACGGCGCTCGACGTCGTCGGCTGGAGCAGCAACGGCATCGGCGCCTCGCCGCTTGCCCTGGTATCCAGCATCAAGGGCGCTGCCGATGTGCCGGAACCGGCAAGCTGGCTGCTGCTCGGCATCGGGTTGACGGCCTGCCTGGGTTTTCGGCGAGGCGCCAGGCTGTAGCCTGCCAGAACACTGCCGCTTTCCCTACTTGTGGATCAGGGTGCCGATGCCGCCCTCGGTGAACAGCTCCAGCAGGCAGACATGCGGCACGCGGCCATCCAGGATGACCGCACCGCGAACCCCGCCCTGCACCGCCGCCACGCAGTTCTCGACCTTCGGGATCATGCCGCCGGTTATCATGCCCGATACGATGCCGGCGGCCACATCCTCGACCGAAAGATCGGACACCAGTTTCTTTTCGGCATCGAGCACGCCTGGCACATCGGTCAGCATTAGCATCCGTGTCGCACCCAAAGCGGCGGCGACGGCCCCGGCGACGGTGTAGGCGTTGATGTTGTAGGTCTGGCCGTCCTCGCCCATGCCGACCGGCGCGATCACCGGGATCAGCCCGGCGCCGGTCAGCGCGTGGATCACCCGGACGTCGATGTGCTCCGGCTCGCCGACGAAGCCTAGATCCAGCGCGCGCTCGATGTGGCTGTCCGGGTCTTTCACCGTGCGGCGCAGCTTCCGGGCCCGGATCAGCCCGCCATCCTTGCCGCAGATGCCGACCGCCAACGCGCCGGCGCGGTTGATCAGCGCCGCGACATGCTTGTTGACCGAGCCGGCCAGAACCATCTCCACCACTTCGACCATCGCCGCGTCGGTCACCCGCAAGCCATCGATGAAGGTTGACTGGATCGCCAGCCGCTTCAGCATATTGTTTATCTGTGGCCCGCCGCCATGCACCACCACGGGATTGATGCCGACCAGCTTGAGCAGCGCGATATCGGCCCCGAAACCCTCGGCCAGCGATTCTTCGCCCATCGCATGGCCGCCGTATTTCACCACCACGGTGGCACCGGCATAGCGCCGCAGGAAAGGCAATGCATGCGCCAGGATGCGCGCCTGCTCGGACGCGGCCGCGATCGCCGAAGGCTGGAGG